>JAGLSB010000129.1 GCA_023135955.1 Bacteroidales bacterium
ACAATAGCATAGGAGTATTTCTGCAAACGTTCCTGAAGTTCCTTGTCAATGGTCAGCATCGGCGCCGTACAGAATGAATCACCAGTATGAACACCCATGGCATCTACATTCTCTATAAAACACACTGTAATCATCTGGTTCCTGGCATCCCTGACCACTTCAAGTTCAAGTTCTTCCCATCCCAGAACAGACTCCTCAACCAGCACCTGGTTTACAATACTCGCTGATAAGCCCCTGGATACTATGGTTCTCAGTTCTTCTCTATTATATACGAGTCCTCCACCGGTTCCTCCCATTGTGTAGGCAGGCCTTATCACCACCGGGTATCCCAGATCTTCGGCTACTTTCTCGGCATCAGCAAGGGTGTTCACAGCCAGGCTCTTTGGCGTCTCAATACCAAGTCCGTCCATGGTTTCCTTGAAAGTCGTCCGATCCTCACCACGCTCAATTGCATCCACATTAACACCGATGATCTTAACCCCATAAAAATCCAGAATGCCTTTCTTTGCCAGTAATAAAGAAAGATTCAATGCTGTCTGTCCCCCAAGATTGGGAAGAAGTGCATCTGGTTTTTCTTTTTTGATGATTTCGGTCAGAGCATATTCGTTCAGTGGTTCGATGTAGGTCACATCCGCCATTTCCGGATCGGTCATAATGGTTGCCGGGTTTGAGTTGACCAGTATAATTTTATATCCCAGTGAGCGAAGAGCTTTACAGGCCTGCGTTCCCGAGTAATCAAATTCACATGCCTGTCCGATAATAATGGGTCCCGATCCTATGATCAGAACTTTCTCAATGTCTTTGATTTTTGCCATAATATATTAATGTGAAGAAAGTAGAATATACATTTTTTAAAGATGTATATTTAATCCTGATTATCCTTCCTTTTTACTCCGGAGGATATTAAAAAAGTATTAACAATTAATTCACAAGTGTTTAGTTTATGCAAAACCAGTAGCCATGGTTTCATATAGTTAAGTGATACGATTGATGATTAGGATTTATGCCTGGCGGGAATGGAATATTATTGATATAATATTAAACTTTTTATACTTGCATTGAGGATTGGCAGCCAACAATTTGTTCAACAAGAACGCAAGGTTATTAATTTGCTTAAACTTTCGGATCAATCTGCTTTAGTTACTAATCTATTATGCAATTATTTTTCATCGCATTTCATTGATAATTGCTTGATGCTTTAATGTTATAAAAACCATTCTGAAAAATTACAGAATGGTTTTTATTAGTTTTGGTATTATCTGCTTTCAATAATATAACAGATTCCAATCTCGATGCCTACTGTCCAAAGTTGGCTATTTTTATGTCACCTCCTAAATTTCTAGGTGAACCTGTACTATTAAAGAACACCACATTTATTTTATCATCAGTACTTACATAGGCTGTCATAATAACTCCTTGAAGATCGGAAGTTGCCGTAACAAGGATTATATCACCCAGCTTTACTCCCGCATAAGGAATTACACGAAGTGCTTGCCCTCCATCAGGAATATTACCTGTTGAAAAACTGATAAGGTCTTTGTTTGGGCCTCCGCTTTGATCGATAGCCGAAATCTCTATGGTTTTGGTAACTTCATCAATAGTTAAATTTGTTCTGAGACCGGCAACTAATTTATAAAGTTCAGCCTGTCCGCTTTTATTGCTAAACACCATTATACTATCGGTTACAGCCAGGGTATCCATTGCCGAAGTACCATTACCTACAAGAATATAATCGGCTGCAATGATAGCTAAACCAGTTCCCCCATTAGCCACAGGAAGCACATTAGTTACTTTTGAAATTAAATCAATTGTAGCATCAGCAATATCTTCATTCAAAATAGTTGCATCTAATATTTCAGAACTTGTAACAGCTCCAGTATTGATATCTTCAGCCAAAATAGTCTCAT
>JAGLSB010000013.1 GCA_023135955.1 Bacteroidales bacterium
TCAATATCCGTTAACTTCTGTAAAGCCTTTTGAGCCATAGGTCCCTGAACGGCAAGTTGAGAAATAAGATCAGAGGCATTTTCCAACTCAGCATTTATAGTATTACATTTCTGAACCCACTCCCAATCTTTCTCAATATTAGCTCCATTTACGACCAGAAGATATTTTTCCTCCTCATATTTATAAACTAACAAATCATCTACTATTCCACCTTCCCCATTTGGAAAACAGGAGTATTGTATCCTTCCCGACTCAAGTTTATCAACATCATTACTAGTAATATTTTGAACCAGATTCCTGGCATTTTTTCCTTTTACCCAAAATTCACCCATATGGGAAACATCAAATAAACCAAGCCTTTCTCTAACATTTACATGTTCAATATTTATTCCGGAATATTCAATAGGCATATTAAAACCTACAAATTCAACCATTCTTGCACCTGCTGCCCTGTGCTTGTCATTAAAAATCGTTGTTTTCATTAAAAATCATTTTACATTTAGAATAATAGGAGGACAATGAAATCCAGATTTCCATGACAAAAGTATTTTATTTTTAGCAGATAAAAACTTGTTTAATAGCAGAGTCGTCGAAATAAAATTATCCAACAACACCTATAAAAAATGAAACAAATGTTTTGGTCTATTACTTTGAAAGGACCTTAAATTCTACTCTTCTGTTCTTCTCTCTACCTTCCTCGGTATCATTAGGTGAGATAGGTTGAGTAAAGGCATATCCTTTTGACTCGAGTCGGGAAGAATTAATTCCTTGAGAAACAATATAATCTACAACGGCCTTTGCTCTTTCTTTAGAAATCCTTGTATTAACCTTAAGAGAGCCAGTATTATCTGTATGACCAGATATTTCAAGTCTAATTGTTTCGTTATTTTCCAGAAACTTAATAACCTGATTTAATTGTTCATAAGAATCGGTTTTAAGAGTTGATTTACTGGTCTCAAAATATATATTCTCTAGAACAACTTTGGTTCCAACTTCTATCTTATCTAAACGGAAATCTACTACCATTGGCTCGTCTGCTGAAGCTTTTGTCATATCTACTACATCGAGGTAAAAGAGATAATCTTTCACCACGACTTCAACACCATAATTCTTCCCTTCTGCGAATTTGACTTTATATAAACCGCTATCGGCAGAAATAGCTGTAGCTGCCACTGTTGATTTGTCGATATCAATGAATTCTAGTTTACCGAATAATCCTTCCCCTGTTTCATTATCAATGAGTTTACCAGTAAGATAGAAAAATGAGTCAATCGCAATTGTTTCTGGAAGTGAGTAAAAACCTTTCTTTATAGTATCAGGAATGCCTGCAATCAGAATATCCTCAATACTTAACATAAGCTCTTTTTCAGAACCTAAGAATGTTATTTTGTAAATATCTTTACCGCCAAAACCTCCATTTCTTATTGTTGAGTAATAGGCATAATTTCCATTTTCAGGTATAGAAAAAAACAAATCATTATCAGGTGTATTAATTGGGTATCCCATATTCTCAGGATCTGACCACGTTCCATCTTCAAGTCTGTGCGTGTAGAAAATATCATATCCTCCCATTGAATTATGACCTTTTGAGGAGAAATACATTTCATTGCCTAATGGCGTAAGGAATATGCCTTCCTCATCGTACTCAGTATTAATCAAACTACCCATACTTACAGGATCATTCCACTTCCCTCCTTCATCCAAAGTACTGTACAGGATATCTTTACCCCCTTTGGTAATTTCTATATTTGCTGAAATATAATATAGAGTATCCAATGTTGAATTAAAAAACACACTACCTTCTGCTTGTTCACTTCTAAGATTTTTTTGCATTTTCTTTGGTGATTTCCATATGTCTTTTGTTGGATGATGTTCAGATATCACAACATCTCCTCCATGTTTTCCTCCACTATATATATACAGTTTATCTCCTCCCGAAGCTAAACCCACCAATGCTTCATTGCTTGAAGTATTTATTTTTCCAGGTAATGGAACTGCTTTTGACCAGACACCATTCATATCAAGTTCTGAATAAAATATATCCTCGAAAAACTTATTATCATATGGATTTCTCACATCTTTCTTTCCTTGCGATCTTCTGGAAGTAAAATATATGGATGAGCCATCCTTATTGAAAATAGAAAAATAATCGTCAGAATTTGAATTAATACTATCTCCCATATTGGAAATTATCACCCTTAATGGATTTTCAATCAATTCTTTTCCACTTTTACATTCCTTTACCAATTTATCTATTTTGATCACATCATTAATAAGTCCAAGAGATGAAGCCTTTTTTCTATAACTTTGATAATGTTCTATAGCTTTATCAAAATCCATAACCATATGGTAGGCACTGCCTAAATGAAACTCTATTTTAGGATGAAGATCAGGGGCTACATTAAATGCCTTTCTCAAATATTGCAAAGCATCATATTTATCATCAGTATATAAATAACAAATCCCAATTCTATAATTCAGAATTGTATTTTCACTATTGTATTGGTGTGCAAAAAGAAAATGATCTCTGGCAATTGGATACGTTCCAATTCCTTCCTCAAAATAAACCTCGGCAAGCCTTAAACTTTTCCATGCTTCCTTTAAACCTTCCTCTTGTTCGGTTTTAAAATCTTTCTTTTTAATTCTCAATTCAAATTCATCTTCTTCCTTTTGGGAAAAAACAGAAAACTCAATCAAAAAAAGAAATACGAATAAACTTACTATGGA
Source organism: Bacteroidales bacterium (assembly GCA_023135955.1). Lineage (GTDB taxonomy): Bacteria > Bacteroidota > Bacteroidia > Bacteroidales > JAGLSB01. The sequence continues at coordinate 2,728 of JAGLSB010000013.1, forward strand.
TTTCATTTGTCTATATTTTATTTTATTGGTCAAATAACCCCTATGGGCTCAACAAATTTAATATCTTACTCACAATTATTTTCTTTTACCCCAATGTACATTGGGATTAGTATTTCAAAAAAAAATTATTATTTCTATTTACACTCTTCTATATACTTACCTGCTTCCTCAATGCCCAATTCAAGTGCCATATTCCAATCCCAGCAAGCCCCATCCAAATCTCCCATAAGCTCCTTTACCAAACCACGATTTAAATAGGCCTGACCATAATCAGGAATGTCATTTAAAACATCATCGAATAAAGAAACTGATAAAACATGATCGCCCAATTTAGCAACTGCGCTTGCTTTATTATTATTAGCAAAGGCATATAAGTTATCAATGGATATCGCCATATCGAAATCGGTCAAAGCAGACTCATAATCCGTCAGAAAATAATGCACTGTACCTCTATTATTATATGCAATTGCAAATTCAGGATCAAGAGTAATTGCAACATTATAGTCCTCAAGAGCACCTTCATAGTCACCCAGAACAATCTTTACACTCCCCATATTATTAAACGCCATAGGAAAATCATGTTTATAATCTGTGGCCAATCTATAATCGTGCAATGCACCTTGAAGATCCCCAAGGGCTCTTTTAGCTGTAGCTCTATCGTGATATGCGTTCGGTAAATCAGGGTTCATATTTACTGCTTCTGTAAAATCCTCGATTGAACCAGAATAATCATCAAGTAACAATTTATATAGACCACGGTAATAATATGCCTGATATTCTTTATAACCATTATCAATAGCGCGATCAAAATTTTGAAGAATACCTGTTGCGGTATCAGTTCTGAAATTCAGATAAGCCAAAAAAAAGTACGCTTCTCCCAAATTCGGATTTGAAGAGATAACAGTTTCAAAATCATCCAATGCAGAATCAAAATTGCTCAGCTCAACATTAGATTTTGCCCGAAGCATGAAGGCTTCAGTAAAATCTGGTTTTAACTCAATACAATAATTCAACGAATTCACAGCATTAGAAAAGGCTCCTATTTGAATGAATTCAACAGCTTTATTGTAAGCCTTCTCAGATTCTTTCTTAGTTTTATCAGGCATTTGAGAAAAGGATAAAGCAAAGCTTCCTACCAAGAAAACAAGTAAAATATTAGTTCGTTTCATCTCTTTATTATTTATTTTTTCATAAGGTATCTATTTAAACTTTATTCCCCAATATAAAAATCGGGGCAGCATATGAGTTCTCAGTATGAAGCTGATCGGCTTTTGTAACTCATACATATCTGCAGTAAAGAGTGAAATAGACTTGATTGAATATATGTGTCCATTTATGCTAAAATTATTTTTACCATGATAGAATCATGAGTCATCATTTTAGTTCATCAACTCAATTTATCATAATATAAAAACTCTGCCAAACTTTGATAAAAGCAAATTAAACTCTCTATTTTAGACAAATAAAAAATAGCAGCAGTTGCATTAGTAATTATTTTTTCAATAATTACTTAATTGCTATCTTTCCGTCATTTATTTGGTATTAATATTACAAAAAAAATCAAAGAATGTTATTATTGTAAATAAAAGACTTTTAAATCTAAAATTAAAGAAATAAATTTACTTTTAATTAACAGTTGAAGAATTACTAAAGTTTTATTTTTATTTCCTTTTTTTAATAATTGAATTAGTGAGAACAAATTTAGAATATTTACGGTCGATGAGTGGAGACAGCACCGAACTGATTGTTGAACTAATAGATATTTTCAATGATCAAGTAATTGAATTCTCATCAAACTTACAAAGTTATCTTGATAAAAAAGATTATGATGCCCTGGGCAAATTGGCACATAAAGCAAAATCATCTGTTTCAATAATGGGGATGAGCGAATTATCAGGAAAGCTAAAAGATTTGGAAATGGATGTTAAAACCGCTACTAATATTGAAGGTTATCAGGAATATGTTAATTTCTTTAAGGCAGAAAGCCTTGAAGCCGTAAAGGAACTTAACGATTATAAGAATAAAATTAATCAACTTAAATAGAAGATTATTTATGTTAACAATAGAGAAAAAAGACGAAATCCTAATTGTCTCATTTGATAAAGTTAATCGGTTTAATGCCTTAATTTCAGAACCCGTAAAAGAAGAGGTCAAAGCTTTATTTAGTACTCCTAATACGCGATTAATTTTAAATCTTAAAGGCATTTCTTTTATCGACAGTTCAGGTTTTGG
>JAGLSB010000130.1 GCA_023135955.1 Bacteroidales bacterium
TACTGTGGGTGAGGACGAGATTGCTGGGTACGACTATATAACATAAACTGTTATATAGTAGTAACATTTATTTCTAATCAATATTTCTGAAAATTGAAGAATCTGATATTACTTTCATCCTCTTCAATCCTGAATAATATAAATAAATAACAAATGGTAGAAACAAGGCAAGAAGTGCCGGTATTCCAGCCATTAGAATAAAGTCATAAATCCCGTGTAGAAGGAAGGGAATCAAAAATGATTTCCATAAAAATGATTTCCGTAATTCCTTATACATTCGGGCAATTCCAAAATAATATCCCATAGTAATACCAAATATGGCATGTGCAGGTACGGCCGACCAGGCACGAGTTAAAGCAACTCCTACCCCTCCTTCGCTAACGTATAGGATATTTTCAATCCCAGCAAAGCCAAGAGAGATAAAAACAGCATAGACTATTCCATCAAATTTCTCATTAAAGTTTGGGTTTCTCCAGATTAGAATATAGAGGGCAATAAATTTGAAAAGTTCCTCACAAAATCCTGCTACAGCAAAAGCATTCCAGAATCCATTAAAAGGATTCGCCTCAAATGGATTCAAAAACCCCATGAATTTTTCCAGAAAAATTACCGGAATAACAATTATTGCTCCGGCCAACAATGCCTTCAATAAAAGTCCAACAGGCTCTTTTTCATATTTATCTCTGAAATAAACATAAACAAGGATTATAAGTACAGGAGCAAGGGCAAATAATATCAAATTCATAATTACCAATAAAAAGGAGAATAATATCCCTCCCTTGAGGGTCCTGAAAATGGAGAAAAATAGGAACTTCTGTCTCTTACTTGAATAGAAGCGCCAATAGTTACATTTTTTCCGAGCTTATAATTTGAGCCGAATCTAAAGGAATAGTTGCCTGGTTTATTAAAATCGTTTTCCTCGAAAGGAAAGAATGCTGACATATGGCGAATTCCGGTCCCATAAAAGCTTAGCCTCTCGCTAAATTGGTAACTGGCACTTCCATATAATGAAATCCCGGGATATGCTAAATAATTTTGGTTACCTGACTCTGTTTCGTTAGGAAAACCAAAGAAACTTGTATAAGAAAACATCATCCCTCCGTGAAGCGATAATTTCGGAGTGAGTCCATAGCTCATTTCCGGTGCCGCGAAGAATTCGGAACCAGAACCAAAGTCACCAGCATAAAAAAAGTTACTTCCAATATTGGTGTTGAATTGTAAACGCTTAATTTTTTCTCCTGTGGATATGGGATCAGTCTTTTGAGGAAAGATGGAATTGGATTTATATTCCTGGCCATAGATCAGAACAGATACAAAACTGAATAATATGAATGTAATGAAGAATTTTTTCATTTTAAATATTTCCTTTTCCGCTATAAAAGTACGAAAAATCTGTTTAAAGCATGAAAATATTAAGAGACGATGCATGCATCGTCTGTACTACCAGAAATAAATATAAAATGCAATAATTACAGTAAGAATTACTGCAGAATTAATTACATCCCATTTATTCCAGCTATCTCTCGTAATTGCTTTTTGTTCAGGAGTTGAAGAACCGAAATACAATCCTTGAATCGACATTGGGTCTTTCTTCTCAGTAAAATAGCTAACGACTACCATAAGTGCAATAACGGCAAAAAACAATACAATTTCGTAATGCAACCAATTTGGTGCAACAAACCATTCATATAACATGCTGTCACCAACTGTATCTCCATAATAAACCTTCAATCCTAAACGGGACATACCAAGAATGAATCCTACCACGAGACCTGTAAATCCAGCAGTTGGTGTAGTTTTTTTCGAAATTATCCCCAGGAGAAATACTGCTGCAATTCCCGGAGCAAGCAATGACTGTACATCTTGCAAGTATGCATATAATACCTGACCCAGACCTTTCATTACAGGAATCCATAATATTCCTAATACAACTATTACTACGGTTGCAATGCGACCAACATTAACATAATGTTTTTCTGTTTTGTCTGGCTTATACTTTTGATAAAAATCGATAGTAAACAACATTGAAGACGAATTAAACAGTGAGGCAAGAGAGCTCATTAGCGCAGCAAGAATTCCTCCCACCACAATACCTGTAAATCCTTTTGGAAGTAATTCTTTAACAAGAGTTGAGAAGGCAGCATCGTTGTTTGCAAGATTCAGAAGCGGTTCCTGGGTTTCGGGATCAATTTTTTGTGTTAATGCAAAAGCAATCATTCCCGGAATAAGAAAAATAAATACAGGCGTAAGTTTTAAATAACCTCCAAAAATAGTTCCGCGACGAGCTTGCTTCTGATCTCTTCCTGATAACACTCTTTGAACAATAAACTGGTCTGTACACCAATACCAAAAACCTATAATTGCCGAACCTAGAA
>JAGLSB010000131.1 GCA_023135955.1 Bacteroidales bacterium
TTTATAAACTAACAGACTTTCTGCAAATTCAAGTAAATAATTTCGTTACTTATCTATTCAGCCTGAAGGGCCGACAGATCAACACCTTGAGACATCGTCCCAAGATTCTAATAAGCCTGAAAGCCTGATCAAATACTTTCAAAGAAAATTACAAGCTTTGATAAAAACACAAATGCGCATGATATGCATCTATAATATTTAGGTTTCCAATACCCAATTTCAGCAATAATATATATCTTTAAAATAATTATGGATGATAAATCTCTCAAAGTTTATAAAGCATCTGCCGGCTCGGGAAAAACATATAATCTCGCTCTGAATTATATTGAACTTCTCTTTTCTAAGCCCGATTCATTTAAGAATATACTGGCGGTCACTTTTACAAATAAGGCTGCAGGGGAGATGAAATCAAGAATTCTACAAAAACTATTCGAATTAAGTCAAAACAATGAGAATGCAAATGATTATAAATCACATCTTATTCAAAATAATTTTGCAAGAAATGACCAGGATGTAATAAATAAATCAGGCAAAATTCTAAATCTAATTCTGAATAATTATTCAAGCTTTTATGTACAGACAATAGATAAATTTTTTCAATGGGTAATTAGAGGATTCACTCGCGAAATTGGTCTGCAAGGAGCTTATAATCTCGAACTAAATAGCAATAAGGTTCTTACTGAAGCTGTAGATCTTGTAATGGCTGGAATGGATGATGACAAAGAATTAAGGAAATGGTTAATTCAATTTGCTGAAGAAAATCTTTTTGAAGGAAAGTCGTGGAATTTCCAAGCTGATATATTTCAGTTGGGAAAAGAAGTTTTTAAAGAAAATTATCAGATTATCCAGGAAGAAGATTCTTCTTCCGATGAAAAAAGAAAAAGATTAATTGCACTCCGAGACCAACTAAGGAAAAAGCTAACCACTTTTGAAGATTATTTTAAAACCCGTTCAGAAAAGGCATTTGAGATAATTAAAGCTGAGGGAATAGAGCTTTCTGATTTTAAGTATGGATATCCAGTGCCTGATATTTTCAGGAAAGCTCTTGAAAATCCTATAAATAAACTTGAACCAACAGCTACAGCAAGAAAAGGAATGGATGATCCTGAAATGTGGTATAAAAAAGGTTCTCCGCATACAGATAGCATTTTGAATTGCTATAATAATGGTTTAAATCAATTATTAAAGGAGATAATTAATCATTGGGATTCTGAGAAAGAAGGATATCTTACTAATCTGGCAATCAGGAAAAACATATATACTTTCGGTATTTTGAACAATATTTCTGATCGTATTCAGGAAATTTCCAGAGAGAATAATTTCTTTTTATTAGCCGATTCGGCTAAATTCCTAAAGAGAATTATTGCGGATAATGACGCACCCTTCATTTATGAGAAATCAGGTAATTTTTTTAATAATTTAATGCTTGATGAATTTCAGGATACTTCCGGATTTCAATGGCAGAACTTCTTCCCATTAATTCAAAACTCTCTGGCATCTGGTAATTCTAATATTCTGGTTGGTGATGTAAAGCAATCAATTTATCGCTGGCGAAACAGCGACTGGAAAATCCTTGCAAGTGAAATTGATAGTACTTTTCCATCCTCGACTTTGGAACATATAGCTTTAGATGTAAACTATCGAAGTCTAAAGAATCTGGTCTCATTCAATAATTCAGTGTTTTTTCACGCTCCTGCTTTTCTTATTAAACTATTAGAGACTCATCTTGAAGATATTGATGATGATAAATTTAAATCCTATTGGATTGATTTAATTTCAAAAGTATATGATGAACCTCGACAAAAGCTTCCTGATAAGAAGCTGAATACTGAGGGATATATTAGTCATCAGTTTTATTCGGATGTTAATAATTCGGAATACAACACAATTTTAAAAGAAAAGATTCCACTATTAGTGAAGCAATTGCAGGATCGGGGATATAAAGCAGGGGATATTACTATACTAGTCCGAAAAGCTAGCGAAGGAAGGGATATCGCCAAAATTCTGATGGAAGAATCCGGAGTGGAAGGTGAAAAATACAATTTCAATGTAATCTCAAATGATTCTTTATTCCTTGAGAATAGCTCATCTGTAAAATTTCTGATTAGCCTTTTACGTTATTTCAATCATAACCAGGATAAATTAAACAGGAGCTTTCTAAAGCATGAGTACTTGCTTTATCTTAAAGCCGAGAAACCGGATTTTCAAGATTTTGCACATAATATTTTTTCAAGCCATGGGCTCCTTGTAGAAAATATGAAGAAGGATGCCGAGCTCACAGAATTCGCGAATAATTATCATAATTATCGACGTTTGGCATTATTTGAATTGACAGAGGAATTAATATCTGTCTTTAATTTGAATAAAAATGATGCAAATCTTGCCTACATTCAATCTTTTCAAGACTTAATTTTTGAATATATCAGGAAAGAAAGCAGCGATCTCAATTCTTTTCTGAATTACTGGGAATCGACAGGAAGAAAGTCTACCCTCAGTGTATCAGAATCACAGGATGCTATAAAGATTCTCACCATCCATAAGTCAAAAGGATTGCAGTTCAAGGTTGTCATTATTCCTTATTTCCATTGGTCCGTGGAGCCTGTAAGTAGTTTTAACAGGAATACAATTTTATGGTCTGGAACAAAAAATATAGAGTGTGCTGAATTCTCACATATTCCCATACAATACAATTCCGGACTGAAGAAAACAATATTCAAAAAGGAATATTTTGAGGAACTTTTTAAATCCTTTATCGACAATGTGAATCTTATGTACGTGGCTTTCACCAGAGCTGAAAATGAGCTTCATTCTTTTTCAAAGCTGCCTAAAAAATGGAATGAACTTAAATCAGTTGGTGAATTAATTTTCGAGATATTCAGAGATTCTCCTTCAATAAAATCAGATTATCCTATGCTTAATATGAGTGAATGTTTTGACACTGATAAGCTAATTTTTGAGTATGGAAATTCAGAAAAGCGTGTATCAAAGGAAGGGCAGATAAATGATGTGAATACTTTTCCATTAAGAGATTATCCTGTTTCATCTAAAAATAGAAGTCTGAGTCTGAATCATAAGAATATATATTTATCAGACCTGAAAGAGGAAAGTTCCGAGAAAACTGGATTTGGAACTCAGATGCACGAGATTTTTGCTTCAATTATTACTTCGAACGATGTAAGTTCTGCACTACGAAAAGCCTGGCTAAAAGGTTTAATTAGCTGTGAAGAGAGTACTACAATGGAAAAGGAAATAGTCATTAAGCTTAATAAAGCTCCATTTTCCGAATGGTTCTCAGGAAGTTGGGTATGCAAAACTGAAGCAGATATAATGGATAGAGACGGTAATGTTTCCCGTCCCGATAGATTTATGATTAAGGATGATAATGCAATAGTCCTTGATTATAAATTTGGCAAGAATAAAAGTGAGAAGTATCATAAACAAATGCATAACTACAATGAGGTTTTAAAATCTCAGAATTACAAGAGTATTCGATTATACATATGGTATTATAGTTTAAATGTGCTGGAGGAGGTTAAATTATGAGCCAGGAAAATTATTATCAGTGGGGGCATAAAAGAAGGTTCAATACTTTTTCCGATTACATTAGGATGAGATTTGGAAGTCGTGTGCAGAAATTAACTATTGATGCTGGATTCACCTGTCCTAACCGAGACGGATCAAAGGGAAGAGGGGGTTGTACTTATTGCAATAACAATGCATTTAATCCTTCATATTGTGAACCGAAAAGAAGCATTTCAGATCAAATTGAATTAGGAATAGAATTTCATCAAAAAAGATACTCAAAGGCAAATTCATTTTTAGCTTATTTTCAGGCATATTCAAATACATACGGCGAATTATCTATTTTGAAAAAGAAATATTCTGAGGCACTGAAAAATGATAATGTAGTTGGAATAGTCATCGGTACAAGACCCGATTGTGTGGATAATGAAATATTGGATTACCTGGCCGAATTAAATGAGAAAACCTACCTTACACTTGAATTTGGAATTGAGTCATGTTATGACGAGACACTTTTAAAAATTAATCGCGGACATGATTTTAAAACTACTCAATTGGCTTTTGAAGAAAGTCGAAAAAGAGGAATACGTACCGGCGGACATATGATAATAGGATTACCGGGTGAAAGTAAGGAGATGATTTTAAGGGAGGCAAGTATACTCTCAGAGCTGAAAGTGGATCAGTTGAAATTTCATCAATTGCAATATGTTAAAGGGACACAGATGGCTAAGGATTTCTTAAAAAATCCAAATGAATATACAGAGTTTGAGCTAATGGAATATCTCGGACTCATGGTGGAATTTATTGAGAAACTAAAGCCTGAAATAGTTATTGAGCGTATAGCAGGAGAGACTGTTAGGGAGTATAATATGAGAGAGTCATGGGGTTTAAGATATGATAGGGTTCTATCGGAATTTGAGAAACTACTCGAACAGAAAGACAGTTGGCAGGGAAAGTATTTTAAAAAGCTAAAGAATGGATAACTTTTTGAAATATCTTTCAAAATACCTTGTTGATAGGTATAATGGCAATCTGGATGATTTTTGCTTCCTGTTTCCAAACAGAAGATCAATGCTATTTTTTAAGAATTTTCTAACGAAAGAACTTAAGAAACCAGGTTGGTTGCCTGAGATGATCACAATGAGTGATTTCGTAATTAGATTTGCTGATCTGGAGACCGCAGATCCTTTAGAATTATCTTTTACTGTTTACTCATCCTATAAATCCATATCAACAAATCCGGAAAGTTTCGATGAATTCTATCCATGGGGTGAAATGATGGTGAGTGATTTTGATGACATAGATAAATATCTTGTCGATGCAGAGCAGCTATTCACTAATGTTACAAATTTAAAAGAGATCGATACAATTTTCGATTATATTTCGGATGAGCAAAAATTATATATTCAGAGATTTTGGAAAAATTTCAACCTTGAAAAGATAAGCCAACATAAAGAGTCATTTTTGCAGATATGGAAAATACTTCTTCCTGTATATAATCATTTTAGAAAATCCTTAATTGATAAAGGAATTGCCTATGAAGGTATGATGTATAGGAAAGTGGCCGAAGAAATAAAGAACAAAGAAGCTTTTAAAAGTCCTTGGGATAAAATAATTATTGTTGGTTTCAATGCTTTAAATAAATCTGAAACTGAAATCTTTAGTTATTTGAGAGATAGTAGAATAGGTGAGTTTTATTGGGATTATGACCAAAGTTATGTTGAAGAGAAAGCTGCTGAAGCGGGTAGATTCCTTAGAAAAAATTTGGAACTATTTCCACAAAATAATGATTTTGATCCTGGTTTTAATGATCTTACAAAGATTAAGAGAGTTGATATTTATAACCTACCTTCCAGTGTTCTTCAAGCCAAACAGTGCAATAAATTATTAAAAGACAGGACAGATACTAATCTTGAGATTCTTAATGATACAGCTATTATCCTAGGTGATGAAACTTTGCTTCCTGCTGTTTTAACATCACTTCCTGAAGATTTAAAATATCTTAATATAACTATGGGATTACCCTTCAGGTTAACTCAGGTTTATAGTTTTATTGAAGGGATTCTGAGAATGCAGCAGAATTTTAATCGGAGGAGAACAAATAAGAAGTTTTATTTCAGGGATGTACTTTCCGTGCTGAGTCATCAATATTTAATAACTATTTACGGGAAGGAAACACAAGCCTTTATAAATCAAATTCATAGTGAGAATAAGATTTATATAGAACCGGAAGCATTTGCAAATGATAAGATCTTAAAGAGCATTATTCAAAAGATTGAGAATCCAGATGAGATGTTAACATATTTGAGGAATCTATTAGAGTCATTACTTGAGCTTATTGCCATTGACAGCATTGAATTAAAACTTGAAAGAGAGTATATATATTTATTAAAAACACGCTTGGTGAAGATTTCAAATCTTTTTGAAGAACATTCATTTGTGGATTCTTTAGATAGCTTTATCAGGATTTTCCGAAAAGTTTTATCAGGGTATAACATACCTTTTACAGGAGAACCTCTTAAAGGAATACAGCTTATGGGAATTCTGGAATCCCGGTTACTTGATTTTAAAAATGTTATTTTACTTTCAATGAATGAGGGTGTTATGCCAGCAAGTCAAATGGCATACAGTTATATTCCAGCCAACCTGAGATATGCCTTTGAATTGCCGGGAAAGGAAGATAAGGATGCAATTTATGCCTACTATTTTTATCGATTGCTTCAAAGAGCTGAAAGTATTAGCATATTATATAATTCGAGTGCTGAAGGATTAAAATCAGGCGAGTCGTCGCGATATATCTATCAGTTGGAATATCTTACAAAGCATAATATCCAATTTCATACACCATCTTTTAGGATCTCAGAAAAGGAGAATCTTGACATTTCCATACAAAAAACTCCTGAAGTATTGAAGGTGATGGAAAAATATAAAGAGCCGAATGCATATAAATATCTTTCTCCCTCAGCATTAGCTACTTATATGGAATGTAGTCTAAGGTTTTATTTCTCGTATGTAGCAAGTATCAGAGAAGAAGATGAAGTTTCTGAGGATATTGATGCTGCTGGTTTTGGAAGCTTATTTCATAAGGTAATGGAACATATTTATGAGGGGAAAGAAGGGGAAGTTTTTGAGAAGGAAGAACTGAAAGTATTGATGCAGACGAAGAATATTACCGATTGTCTCGAAAAAGCTTTCCGCACTGAATTTTTAAAAACAGATAATTTAAAGGCAGAAGTAAAACCTGAAGGAAGAAATATTATTATCTACGAACTGATAAGAAAGCTTGTAAAGCAAACTCTAAAGAGAGATATGGAGATTTGCCCATTTACTTATATAAATAGTGAAGAGATTATTGAGATTGCATCTCCCGAAATTTCAGGTATTGGCACCCTTAATCTTGGAGGGAAGATTGACAGAGTTGATAACAGAGATGGGAAATTGCATATCCTTGACTATAAAACAGGTAAAGTAAATTTTGATTTTGATTCTGTAGAGCAAATCTTTGACAGAGATAGTTGGGGTAAAAGATATTTTAAAGGAATATTTCAGACTATGTTTTATTCCTGGTTATACTCTGAAAAATATTCTGATGTGACATATATGTTACCCGGAATATATCTGACAAATAATTTATTCAGTGATGAATTCAGAATATACCCTAAGAATAAATCATTAGCTGATTTTCCGGCTGATTTCTTGAGTTATAAAGATGAATTCCAAGAGCATTTGTATAATCTGCTTGGTGAAATTTATAATCCTGAAATTGATTTCTCACAGACCGAAGATGAAGATAGATGTAAATTTTGTCCTTATACAGAAATTTGTCATAGAAAGGGCGCTGAAGAGTAGTTTTATTGAAGGAAAATTCTCAAGAAATTACTTTTAGTAAAGCTCCCAATTAGATTTCTGAAAAAACAAATTTTAGATCCAGTTAACCTTACATATTTAACCCAATATACAATATTATTCTAAGTGGGGAACGTAAGCTGCTGGGGAGTCGAGAACCTGAATGCGATCAGTTGTATCATTCTTAATAGTACTAACTTCCAACAATAAATCCACAACATTATCTGTAAGATTAGCAGGAACGCTTATGGCGCTCCGAATCATGGCGGAAGTAATTTGTTTTTCTCTTTTTCCAACTTTAGGGAGCACTCTGGAGGTTGTTGCGCCTGTAGCACCAACTTTCATACATGCTTCTCTGAGTCTGTCGATTCTGTCTTCGTCAGAAATAATTGATATTTCACAATTATCCTGAGGGTGTAAATTTTTACCTAACTTATTTTCATGGTCAGAATCTAATCTTTTCCGCCAATTGGTTCCAGATTTTAACTGGTCTATAGCCGCAATTATTTGTTCAACGCTAGCTGCATCTTTCTGCCTGCCAATTTTGAGTCTTGTGTCAATAAGACCCATAGTTATTGGTGTTTGATAAATAAATCCCCGACCCGGGCGATCTAATCTTGCCTGTTCAATAAGCAATCGAACAATACTACTGGAATCCTGTTCGGGCATAACTAAATGTACTATTTCTTTTTCAGCAGAAATAGTAATTCGAATTAAACCAAGTTGATCTCTGATGTCGTTTCCACTCCCAATAGTAATTAGGGGTACGCATATACCAAGATCCAGAGCAATTTTTGCAAGATTTTCTCCACTTCCAGGAATGGAAAGAACGCAAATGACATAGGCCAAATTAGTTTGGAGATTTGCTTCCTGAATGTTGACAGTTGATTTCGATAAAAAGCTAAGATTAATAGTAGGAGGTTCATTACTGAATTCCATAAGATCTTGTGAGAAAATTGTTCCCCGACCCATTTTATGAAGTTCAGCAATAGCATTTATTGATTCAATAACTTGTTTGGAATTCTCCCGGGGGATTGAAAATCTGAATATATCAACAGGAGCGTTTTGAAGGTTAGCTATTTCTCCCGGAAGGCCAAAGGGGCGCTGCTTCACAAATTGACGCACACTCCTTCCACTTTCTATATAAACAACAACATTCAAATTTTTTAGAAAGTCAATTATTTTATCACTTAAAAGATGATTGATAATACATGTAATGCGACTGATTCTATGTGGGGTGTAGATTCCTTTCCCCATCTGTGTTCTCCATACAGTTCTGGATGGAGAAAACACTTTCTTTTTTTTAGGATTCTCGTTATCCATTTACTTCCTCCTTTTGTTTACTTTGAATAGAACGTTTTTGTTTTGCACGGGAATATAAGCCATATAAAAGGACTGTGATAATCGGAAATGCTGAAGCTAAGGCAAGAACTCCAAATCCATCAGCAATACTTAGCTCACTGCCAATACTAAGCCCCATGGCCAATACTAATGGCACTGTTACTGGTCCAGTGGTTACACCACCACTATCCCAGGCAATAGCTGTAAATTCTTCCTCACTCCAGGATGTAAGTGCCAATAGAAGCAGATAGGGTGGAACTATTAAGTAGATTAGCGGAATATCAAATAGAATACGGGAAAGACCTAATACAATTCCTGTACCTACTCCAAAAGATACTACCTGTACTATCTGGCTCCGTTTTATTGTACCAACAGTCAATCCCTCAACCGTTATACCGAGGGCATTCAAAGCCGGCTCAGCAAGAGTAGCTCCATATCCCATACCAAATGCAAAGACCAAAACCAGAATGATTCCTAATACAGATAGTTTACTTCTAAATAATGGTGCTTGTGTTATAATATGTTCATATCTGTGATTTTCGTCATCATAACGATCCGCATTGAATTCGATTCGTTGCATTGCTTCATTTTCAATCAGATTGAAATATGTCTTTTGAGTACCGTCAGATTCGATTCCCTTAATGAGTAATGTAGTAGTATCAAAATTATTGATAATAACTCGGTCGACAAACTTTTCTTCACTTGCAAAAGCCCGGGGCAATTCTCCTCCAACTTCTCCTCCCAGAGAAGCTAATCCAAGACGAATACCAGTTGTAAGCAGAACCATACCTATTAGTGTAAATATTATTCCTAGCGCAACTTCATCTTTATATCTCAATTTTTCTTTGAGCATAACCAATAGTACCAGTAATAGTAATAAACTCAATGGAATAACTGCACGAAGGCCACCAATAAACTCCTGTCCTAAAACGCTGCTAAAAGAAACTGTAGCCACTGGGGCAATTTTGGTTAAATCAACTTCTGATAATAAATTACGCTCGTAATCAGAAGCATTTTGAACTACCCAGTTGGAAAGTGGAAGGTTACCAATAAATTTATTCTTTGCGTCATGATCATCTATCAAAGACAGTAATGTTTCTTCGTAAACTTGATCATTACCAAAATATGCACGACGTCCTTCTTCACTACCATGAGAAAAAGTATAACTTGCTAATTCATCCTCATTTTCAAATAGCAGAAGAGTTTTCTCTCTGGAAGCAGGCGCAAAAAAATCTTTTTCAACTGTGGGAGCAGGAGCATTGAAATTAAGAGAAATACTTAAAAGCAATACGGCGAGTATTGGAAAAGCAGAAGCTAATAAAATAATTCCAAACCCACCACTTGATCCAGTTCCCTTATTGGAAGCTCTGGATACACCTATTCCAAGGGCTAGTACCAATGGAACAGTTACCGCACCCGTAGTTACAGCTCCACAATCCCAAGCCAATCCAATTACTTTAGATAAATTATCATTGAAACTAACCACTACTGATAATATCAACAACAAAGGGATAATAGTAAAAATAATTGGCTTAATTGACCAGTTATAATAGAATCTAAACATCCCTAAAGCTACCGCAAAACCAACTCCTATACCTACCGAAAGTACTAATATGTCGGTGTGGCGATTCAATAAAAGATATAGAAGAGGAGAGTCCCATGCAGTCACATTTGAGCCTGCAACCCGTAAAGCACTGATGGCCGGTTCTGCAAGTGTTGCTCCAAAGCCTAATAAAAGGCCAAAAACAGCAATTACAACTATTCCTACGCGAGTAGGAAGTTTAACGCCAACACGTTCACCCAGGGGCATTAATCCTAGAATCAGGCCTTCTAAAAAGAAGGTCAGACCAAAAATAACTAAAGCAAGACCTCCAGCAGTACTAAGAGCATTTGCCAAAGGTACCCCTAAAACTAAAGTCTGAAATACAATTAAATATATAATAATAAATGCAATAGATCGAATTTGTTCAACAACTCTGACCTTAGCATAGCCAAATAACATATTAATTGCTTCTCCAAATGGAATTCGTTTATTTTTACTCACAATTAGGTATTTATGTTAGAATTTTTTATTCTATCAAATATACAATAATTATTAAAAAAATAAATTTTTGTATTAACACTATTTGTTTGAAGTGGTTAAGTGGGAGATAAATTATAAAGAAATATACTTTTCGAATATGAATCTAATACCCAAAATACTAGCAAATGTACAGTGAAAATTGTCCTTCATAACATTGTCACATATCTTCCTCGCTCAATAAATCAGGCCTGCGATTTTTTGTCCTTTCCAAAGCATTATTGTATTTCCATTCTTCAATCTTTTTCGGATTACCCGATAAAAGTACTTCTGGAACTTTCCATCCTTTATAATTTGCTGGTCTTGTATATACTGCAGGCGACAGAAGATCATCCTGAAATGAATCGCTCAGAGCTGAACTTTCATCGGACATTGCCCCCGGTAATAAACGTGTAATTGCATCGGTAATAATTGCAGCAGCTAATTCTCCACCTGTTAAAACATAATCACCAATAGAAATCTCACGAGTAATCAAGTGATCCCTTACCCTTTGATCCACTCCTTTATAATGTCCGCATAATATTATGACATTCTCTTTTGTGGATAACTCATTTGCAATTTTTTGATTGAAATTTTCTCCGTCTGGGCTAGTATATATTATATCAGAATATTCGCGTTCCGACTTTAACTTTGAAATTGCACGGTCAATTGGTTCAATCTGCATAACCATTCCCGCTTCACCACTGAAAGCATAATCATCCACATTTTTGTGCTTATCTGTCGAATAATCTCTTAAATCGTGTACAATTATTTCTATAACACCCGCCTTTCTTGCTCTATTTATTATAGAATGATTCAATGGACTATTTAATAATTCAGGCAAAAGAGTGATTATGTCAATTCTCATAATATCGTTTCCAACAAAAATACGGAAAAGACTCCACACTTTCATTTTAAGATTTCAAGCAATCAGTGTCAGCGTATTTAATTATCAAAAAGCAGGGAAACTCTTGACCTTTTTGTATATGCACTTTTCCACGGGTTTCACCTGTGGTTATTGTTGTTTAACCCTTTCAGTGTAAATAGGATAATAATTCAGCAGTCATAATGACAGTATAATTACATGATAAGGTGTCATAATGGCAGTTTTATGAAATATCTCTGTCAATTAGTATAATAATTATAGATGGCATATTCCTTGAAAAAGAATATTATGAATTATTAATATATAACTTAAACACACACAAATATTATGAAACTAGTAAAATTTTATCCGGGAAACGGACAGTTAAGGAGATATGATGAATCTTTCAATAATTTCTCAAATTTCTGGAATGACTATTTCAATGATGACTTTGGTATTTCAGATAGTCAGAGTCCCAAAGTTAATATCAGAGAAGAAGACGAAAAATATGAACTCGAAATGGCAATACCAGGAATCAAGAAAAAGAATATCCAGATAAATTTTGAAAAGGATATTTTAAAAATATCTCATAAAGAAATAGTTGATAATGATAATAAAGAATTTAATAGAATTGAATTCAACTATTCTTCTTTTGAAAGATCATTTAAGTTGTCAGATTCAGTTGATGTCAGTAAAATTAAAGCGGAAATGAAAGACGGAATACTGAAAATAACTTTGTCAAAAAAAGACGAGGCTATTGAGAATGCTAAAAGAGAAATTATTATTTCGTGATAATATTTTCCATAATTTAAAGAGGATTGTCTGAGAATGATGATCCTCTTTTTTTATAATTATAACTTAAAAGTTTATTATTAATGCAAATATTGTATCCATTGAACAAGGAATTTTTTTGCTTATAGCAAAAATCAAAGAAATGATAAGTTGTTCGTAAGTATGTTTATGCTATATTTAGTCTCTATTTATTGATTGTCTACGGTTGTTTTTTTTGAAATTTACAGAAAAACATTGTACGCATCAGTATTTATAGGTATTTTAGTGTTTCAAGTAGAACCCAAGGATAATAAATCTTATGGAGAACGATCTCAACAACTCTGTTCAGGATGAACAATTCGGCAAAAAGGCTGAAGATTTAAAGGAAAAGAAAGAAGACCCTACATCAATCAATCCTGCAAAACCTTCTGTGGAAGCGGAAGTATTAGCTGAAGAAAATATTCAGCAAATCTCAAGCGAAACTGAACCAGAATTTACTGAAGTGCCCGTTAAGGATGAAATTTCGGAATCGGAAGCTGAGAAACCGAAATTGCCCGAAAAGGAAAAAGAGAAGGGCAAAAAGAAAGATACGGACAAAGACAAAATTGATTTGGTTCCTATTCTGGAAGAATCCGGCGAAAAAGACTCTAAATCAATTGAGGAAAAAGATCTGAAAGAGGAAAGTACTGCCCCCCCACTTCAGAAAATAAATTATTCTCTTTTAAGCAATTCTGATCTGGTTAAGGTACTGAGTGAATTGGTTAATGGTCAGAATGTTAATGAGATATTTCGTGAGGTTGAGGAGATAAAAACCCAATTCTACAAAAAGCTTAAGGCAGAAATCCAGGAAAAACAAAAGAAATTCATTGCCAGTGGTGGGCTTGAGGCTGATTTTTCTCCGGGTATAAATGAAGATGAATTAAATTTAAAAGATCTTCTTAAAAAATATAGGGATATTAAATTTCAATTATCACAGGTACATGAGTCTGAGAAAATTGAGAATCTTAAGAGAAAATTTGAAATTATTGAAAAAATAAAAGGACTCGTACATAATGACGAATCTTTAAATAAAACATTTAATGATTTCAGAGATTTGCAAAAGGATTGGTATAATATTGGAATGGTTCCGCAAAAGGATTTAAAATCGATGTGGGAGAATTTTCATTATCATGTTGAAAAATTCTATGATTATGTAAAAATCAACAAGGAATTAAGGGATCTTGATTTAAAGAAGAATTTAGAAGCAAAGGTATCACTTTGTGAAAAAGCTGAGGAGCTTGATTTGGGAGCAAATATTGTAAATGCATTTCATGATTTGCAGAAAATGCATGATCAATGGCGTGAAATTGGACCTGTGCCAAAGGAACAAAGGACACAAATATGGGATAGGTTTAAAGAAGCAACATCCAAGATTAATAAAAAGCATCATCATTATTATCAGGATTTAAAAGATCAACAAAAGAAAAATTTGAATTCAAAAACTCTCCTTTGTGAAAAAGTTGAAGAAATTGCAGGTGAAAAAGGAGCGGAGCATATAAGTTGGGTCAAAAAAACCAAAGAAATTCTTGAGCTTCAAAAAGTATGGAAAACAATCGGTTTTGCACCTAAAAAGGATAACAATAAGATATATGCACGATTTAGGTCTGCTTGCGATACTTTTTTTGAGAATAAAAGGAAATTTTATTCTGAAAGTATGGATAATCAGATGGATAATCTGAAAAAGAAAAATAAATTATGTGAAATTGCAGAGGGTGTAATGAATAGCGAAAACTGGAAAAGTACAACAGATGAACTCATACAGCTGCAAAAAGAGTGGAAAACAATTGGTCCTGTTCCAAGAAAACAATCTGATGAAGTATGGAAGAGATTCCGATCTGCTTGTGATAATTTTTTCAATAAAAAAGCAGAATCCCATTCAAAAAGTGAAGCGAATTATGAAAATAATCTGAAAGAGAAGGAAAAGCTTATTAATGAAATAGAAGCTTTTGAGCCTGTTGATGATCAGAAAAGTAACTTAAAGAAATTGAATGAACTTCAAAAAAGATGGACGGAAATTGGATTTGTACCTATTAAAAAGAAGGAGGAAATTTCTCAGAAATATAGGACTGCAATCAATAGCCAATTCGATAAATTAGATCTTGATGAACACAAAAAAAGCATGCTTAAATTTAAAAATAAGCTTGAAAATTTAGTGCAAAAGCCACGATCCGATATTAAACTTCGATTTGAAAGAGAAAAAATGATGAGCAGATTGCAGCAATTGAAAAGTGATATTAGCGTCTGGGAAAATAATATTGGATTCTTTGCAAATACAAAGAAGGCTGATGCTATGGTTAGTGAGTTTGCTAAAAAAATTCAAAGTGCACATGACAATATAAAACTCCTTGAAGATAAAATTTCAATTCTGGATGATAAGGTTCCTGATCTTTGATGTTTTTTTATTGCTCAAAATTCTCCTGTCTGCGAATAAATTATTTACTTTGCGCTTTAAATTAAAATAAATACAAAATTGGCTGCAACTAAATATATATTTGTAACAGGTGGAGTTACTTCTTCATTAGGAAAAGGTATTATTTCTTCCTCACTTGCGAAATTATTGCAAGCTAGAGGATACTCAGTGACTATCCAAAAGTTGGATCCTTATATAAATGTAGATCCAGGAACTCTTAATCCCTATGAACATGGTGAATGTTACGTCACTGATGATGGTGCCGAAACTGATCTTGATCTTGGTCATTATGAGAGATTTCTTGGTGTACCCACTTCTCAATCAAATAATGTTACTACTGGAAGAATATATCAATCTGTTATTAATAAGGAGAGGAAAGGTGACTATCTTGGGAAAACTGTTCAAGTAATCCCTCACATCACAGATGAGATAAAAAGGAGAATTTTGCTTCTTGGAAAAAAACACTCCTACGATTTTGTAATTACTGAGATTGGAGGAACAGTTGGTGATATAGAATCACTGCCATATATTGAAACCGTTCGCCAGTTAAGATGGGAACTTGGGGAGAAGAACTCATTAGTAATTCATCTAACATTGGTTCCATATCTCGCTGCGTCAGGAGAACTAAAAACAAAACCAACTCAGCATTCGGTGAAGAATCTGTTGGAAAATGGTGTTCAACCGGATATCCTGATTTTAAGAACAGAAAGAACTTTAAATAAAGATATCAGGAAAAAGGTGGCGCTGTTTTGTAATGTTGATCTTCCTTCTGTTATTGAATCGATTGATGTAACAACGATATATGAAGTTCCTTTGTTAATGCAGAAGGAGAAGTTAGATGAAACTGCATTAAAAAAGCTTAATCTTCCTATTTCAAATCCACCAAAACTTACACCATGGAAGAATTTTGTGGATAAACTCAAGAATCCTTCAAAAGATGTAAGTATTGCTCTCGTTGGTAAATATGTTGAATTGGTCGACTCTTATAAATCAATTATTGAGTCACTTACTCATGCAGGTGCACTTAATTCTGCAAAAATAGTTTTACATTGTATTCATTCAGAAACAATTAATGAAGGGAATGTTGATAAAATTTTATCAGGTCATACTGGAATAATTGTTGCACCAGGATTTGGTGACAGAGGGATAGAAGGTAAGATATTAGCAGTTAAATATGCCCGCGAAAATAAAATTCCATATCTGGGAATATGCCTTGGTATGCAATGCGCAGTAATTGAATATGCCAGAAATATTTTGGGATTAAAAGATGCTCATTCAACAGAAATGACACGTACAACTAATAATCCTGTTATCGATCTGATGGAAGAGCAAAAAGGCGTCACAGAAAAGGGAGGAACAATGCGATTAGGTGCTTATCCTTGTGATGTCAAAAAATCTAGTCTCGTTTTTAAGGCTTATGGTGAAGAGCATATCAGGGAACGTCACAGACACAGATATGAGTTTAATAATGAATATTTGAAAGAATTTGAATCAGCCGGTTTTCTAGCATCAGGAGTTAATCCTGACAGCAAACTAGTTGAGATAATGGAAATGAAAAATCACCCCTGGTTTGTTGGAGTGCAGTTTCACCCCGAATACAGGAGCAGCGTTTTAAAACCTCATCCGCTTTTTGTTAGTTTTGTTGAAGCTGCTTTATTGAAAAAAGAATCAAATTAGGAAATATTTTAATTCAAACATGGATAGAAGTTCAATTACAGGAATAGTATTAATTATTGTAATACTAATTGGTTATAGTTTATTAACTAAACCATCTCGCGAAGAGATGGCGGAGCAGAAAAGAATTGCTGATTCAATAAGCATGGTTAGGTTTCAGGAAGCTGCTGCTCTAGCGGAGACAAATAAACCTGATACAGTTATTCTCAGTACCGAAAATACTCAAACTGCTACAACTCATAAGGTTCAGAATAACGTTGATTATGGTATTTATTCTTCCGGTTTGGAAGGTGAAAACGCATTTTATACTCTTGAGAACGAAATATTAAAATTAAGAATTTCGAAAAAAGGAGGAAAGCCATATTCCGTTGAACTAAAAGATTATCAAACTCATGATTCTTTGCCCCTATATTTATTTGAGGGTGACGTAAACCAATTTGGTCTTGAGTTCTTTTCTGATGGTAAGACTATAAAGACAAATGAGCTCTACTTTGATCTTGCTGAGGGTACTGAAAATATGGTGATAACAACTAGTCCCAGATCACTGGTAATGAGACTTAATGTTGATTCATTTGGCGCATACATTGAATATAAATATACTCTTAATCCCGATTCCTATTTAATGGATTTCGATTTAAGAATGAATGGGATGGACTCCTATCGAACTGATAATGTCCAACTTCGTTTTGAAATATATTCTCCTCAACATGAAATGGGAAGGCAGAATGAACAGAGCTATACAAATTTGTATTATCGTTATCATGATGGCGATATCGAAAAATTTAAAATGCGTTCAAAAAAAGATCTTCAGAATATTACTGAACCTACAAAAATTCAATGGCTTGCATACAAGCAACAATTTTTCAGTTCTATAATTTTATCAGAGGAAAAATCTTTTGAAGGAGGATACATGAGTTCTGAACTCTTACCTGAGGGTAATAAATATCTAAGACATTTTGATTCTGAACTAAATATTCCTTACGACAGGACATCAGACTTTGCAATGCCAATAAAATTTTATTTTGGTCCCAATCATTTCCAAACTTTAAAGAAGATTGGCTTTCGACTGGATGAGCTGGTTACTATTGGTGGTTCAATTATACGAGTTTTGAATGCCTTTGTTATTATTCCTATATTCAATTGGCTAAATAATTATATAGGTAATTATGGACTGATAATTTTATTGTTAACTCTAATTATTAAGACAGCCCTTTTCCCTCTTACATATAAATCATATTTGTCTCAGGCTAAGATGAGAGCTTTAAAACCAGAGATTGATGAAATAAATAAAAAGATTCCCAAAGATAAGGCAGCAGAAAGACAACAGGCAACTATGGCTTTATATAGAAAAGTTGGAGTAAATCCTATGGGTGGTTGTTTACCAATGATCTTACAAATGCCGATTCTTTATGCAATGTTCCGGTTTTTTCCTCTTTCCATAGAGCTAAGGCAAGAAAGCTTTTTATGGGCTCATGATTTAAGTACTTATGATTCTATACTTAACCTTCCGTTTACTATTCCAATGTATGGTGATCATGTAAGCCTTTTTACTTTGCTGATGACAGTTTCTACCATGGCTTCGATGAAATTGAATTCTAATCCTACAGGAATGGATAATCAAATGCCCGGTATGAAAGGTATGATGTACATTATGCCAGTTATGTTTATGCTTATTCTGAATAATTTCTCATCGGGACTTACTTATTATTATTTCCTTGCTAATATTATAACTCTTGGACAGAATTATCTTTTTAAGCAATTTATTGATGAAGAACAGCTTCGAAAGAAACTGCATGCTAAAAAGGCGAAAGCAAAGACAAAATCAAAATTTAAGCAGAGGATAGAAGACGCTGCTAAACAGCGTGGTTATAATTTACCCAAGAAATAATTCTGGCAATGGCAACGAATTTAAAGAATCTTTCATCATATGATCATACTGCTGTTCCAGATGCATCAAAAATGAAATTCGGTATTGTTGTTGCTGAATGGAATGAAGTTATTACAAAGGCTTTATTGGCAGGAGCTGTAGGTACTCTTAAAAAACATAATGTAAAAGAGGAAAATATTCATATAGAATGGGTTCCTGGAAGTTTCGAATTAGTTCTTGGGGCTCAGTATTTTGCTGAATTTGATGATATTGATGCCATTCTTGTACTTGGTTGCGTGATTCAGGGAGAAACTCGTCATTTTGATTTTATTTGTCAGGGAGTTACACAAGGAATTACCGACTTAAATTTAAAATACAATTTACCCTTTATATTTGGACTGCTTACTACTGATAATCAGCAACAAGCTGTAGATAGAGCAGGTGGTAAGCATGGCAATAAAGGAGATGAGGCTGCTGTTACTGCTATTAAAATGGTGGGAATGAAGGAGAAAATTCAGAAAAATAATATGTAGAGACGAGGCAGGCGCCTCGTCTTTACATTATTAATTATTATTTTGTTCGTGCTATAGATTTGTCAATATCGCGAGCTTCTTCAGAATCAGGAAATTCAGATTTAATTTGTGTATATATCTTATTAGCCTCACTTGTTTCGTTAAGCTCTTCGTAAACCAATCCTGTCTTCTTTAAGATAAGTGGTGAAGTAAAATTATTTCCATATTCAGAAACTGCCTTTTGATAAGCTTTAATTGCAGATTCTAATTCGTTAAGTTCAACATAAGCATCACCAAGCGAACTGTATTGTGCTGATCCTACAAGAATATCTTTAGTATTAAAGTCATTCAGATAATCAATGGCACTTTCATAGTCTCCTAACTTAAGAAAACTTATTCCGGCGTAGTATTTAGCAAGATTAGCAGTTTTGGTAATTTTATAATCCTCTGTAATTTCAATAAATCCAGGATAAGTTCCATATCCATTTAATGCCAGATCAAATGAATCGCGTTCAAAAAACTTTTCTGCCATAAACATTTGTCCGGCTGCTTCTTCTTGAAGAGGAGTAATATAAAATCTTTTAGTTCCTATAAAAAGTACTATAAGAATTACAATGACGCCTACAATGTAGCTGAGCACTTTGGAATTTTCCTCTATAAATTGTTCAGAGCGGGTTAACGCCTGTTCTATTCCTTCTAAACTATCTGGTTGTGTCTGTTTTGCTTTTTTAGCCATTTTTCTTCTGATTTATTCTATTTTTCTCAAAAACATCGCAAATTTAATTTTTTTTTATGAATGAGCATCGTATTAATTCTATTTTTTATAAAAATACTAGTCTTAAACTCATATTTTTTTTAAGGTAACTCTGCTTTTTTGTAACTTTGAGAAATATACATGAACCATGCATCTTAAAAAACTATCACTTCTGAATTTCAAAAATTATGAAGATATTGAGTTGAAATTCAATGATCGGATAAATTGTTTTGTTGGAAATAATGGAGTTGGGAAAACTAATCTTTTAGATTCTATCCATTACTTGTCGCTTTGTAAAGGATATTTCAACGCAATTGATAGTCAGAATATTAGTCATGCTAAAGAATTTTGCGTCATACAAGGAGAATATGAAAAAGAAGGTTCAGAGGAAAATATTTATTGTGGTATACAAAGAAATAAGCGAAAACAATTTAAGCGTAATAAAAAGGATTATCCTAAATTATCAAATCACATCGGTTTAATACCTCTAGTAATGGTTTCGCCTTCTGATAGTAATCTAATTCAAGGTGGGGGAGAAGAGCGTAGAAAATTTATCAATGGGGTAATCTCACAATATGACAGGGTATATCTTGAAGATATCCTGAATTACAACAGGATTTTGCTTCAACGGAATAAATTTCTGAAATCTATCTCAGGTATGTTAAATCCGGATCTAACAATGTTTGAAGTTTATGATAAACAATTATGTGAATACGGAAAAGTAATATTTGAAAAGAGAAAAGATTTTATTGAGAAATTGGTTCCGGTTTTCATTAAGTTTTATAAGGATATTTCTGGAGAAAAGGAAAATGTCAGTTTAAAATACAGGAGTCAGCTGGGTGAGGATGATATGAAGAATTTATTAGAAAAGAACAGGGCTAAGGATCGTATAATTCAATATACTTCAGCAGGGATTCACCGCGACGATCTGGAAATGATGTTAGGAGATTATCCTCTTAAAAAAACCGGATCACAAGGTCAACAAAAGACTTATCAGCTAGCATTAAAATTTGCAAAATTTGATTTTATTCGTAAAAAATCTAACCAATTCCCAATTCTTCTGCTCGACGATGTATTCGATAAGTTCGACTCTCATCGGGTTGAGCAAATAATTCGATTGGTAGCAAAGAAAAAATTTGGACAAATCTTCATTACTGATACTGATGAAGATAGAATGAGGAAGATATTATCAGAGCTAAAAATTGAAAATAGGATATTCAAGATAGATGAGAATCAGAAAATTATTTCAGAATAATGAGGAGAAAAGAAACGGTTAAAATAAGGGAAATCGTTAATGCTATATTAAAAGAGCAGGGACTAGAAGGTAAAATGGCTGAGAATCGTCTAATGAATTCATGGAGTGAACTTCTGGGAAAGACTATAGCAAATTCAACACAGGATATGTACATTAAAGATAGTATCTTGTTTGTTCATCTCAGATCTTCGGTGATCAGACATGAATTAATGATAATTAAGAAAGATCTTATTGAGAAATTAAATGAAAAAGCAGGAATAGATATCATTCAAAACATTGTTCTGAGATGATCCGATCCTGCAATTTCTCTTTAAAAAAAAGCTGATGCTTAGCTTTTGAAAAATTTATCGCTTGTTGAAAAGAAAAAGTTGCCCTCTATTATAGCATTCTCGTCACTGTCGCTACCGTGAACAGCATTAGCTTCTATTGACTCAGCATAAAGTTTTCTGATAGTTCCTTCCTCCGCTTGTGAAGGATCGGTCGCGCCAATTAGTTTTCTATATTCTTCAACTGCATTGTCTTTTTCAAGAATAGCAACAACAATAGGACCAGATGTCATTGATTCAACCAAACTACTATAGAATGGCCTTTCTTTATGTACAGCATAAAAAGCTTCTGCTTCAGCTTGGGTCAGATGAAGAAGCTTCATAGCAACAATATGAAAGCCGTTTTCATTTATTATATTTAAAATTGGCCCAATAAATTCTTTTTCTACTGCCCCCGGCTTAATAATGGTGAAAGTGATTTTTCCGTTCATAATTTGAAGTATTTAGATTGTGTATGATTTTCAGACGGCGAAATTATCATTTATTTTTGAATTTTTTAGCATTGAGGAT
>JAGLSB010000132.1 GCA_023135955.1 Bacteroidales bacterium
CAGAAGTAAAACAGGATTCACTTATTGAAGATTTAAACAGTCCTTTTTATTTATCAGAAAAGCAAAAAATTATCCATAGTGCTTTTACTCTACTTAAGAATGATGGTAATGTTATTCCTCTAAAGAATCTTGAAAACTATAAGATTGCAAGTCTTGCAATTGGCTCTGGTGAAGAGGATGACTTCAGCAAAACTCTGAAGCTTTATACTTCTGTCGATAACTATTATCTATCAAAAGAAAGTTTTTCCTTGTTCAAGGACACTGTTTTACAGAAAGTAAAAGATTATAATACATTGATTGTCAGTATTCAGAATACTTCCAGGTGGCCTTCCGGGAATTACGGAGTTTATCCTGAACTTATTAAGTTTCTGGAAGAATTAGATTTTGTAGGTAATCTTGTTGTAAGCTTATTTGGAAATCCATATTCACTTGGTGGATTGAAAACAATCGATAATTTGGACGCTCTGCTGTTGGCCTATGAGGATACTCCTGAAGCAAAAGAACTTGCGGCACAATCCATATTTGGAGCTTATGATATAAATGGGAAATTACCTGTTTCGGTTGGTGATATGTTCCCTTTAAATAGTGGAATTGATAAAGCTGGTTCAGGAAGATTATCTTACGGTATTCCGGAAGAAGTAAATATGGATTCCAAAGCTTTTTTAAGTATAGATAGCATAATGGATGAGGCTCTTGCTATGAAAGCTATTCCCGGCGGACAAATTCTTGTGGCAAGGAAAGGGAAAGTAGTATTTAATAAAGCTTATGGCTATCAGGGATATATGAATAAAAGAAAACTTTTGACTACTGACTTATTCGACCTTGCTTCAATAACTAAAATAGTTGCCACATTACCTGCTTTAATGAAACTGGAAGGTGAAGGTCTTTTTTCCGTTGAGAGTACTTTGGGAGAGCAGCTTCAATTGCCTGATTCATGCAATAAAAGTGATTTGCTTATCAAAGATATACTAACTCATCAGTCAGGACTTATTGCCTGGATACCATTTTATTACAAAACTATAGAACCGCTGGATACCAGTGAAAATCTTTTAAGTAACAATTTTTCTTACAAATATCCATATAAAATTGGCAGCAGCGCCTATGCTAATCGAAATATAGTATATAAAGATAACGTATTTGACACAGAGTTTTCGTTTGAATATCCAATTAAGCTTGGTCAGGATCTTTACCTTCGTGCCGATTACCGAGATACAATTTTCAATAATATATATAATTCAGAATTGCTCGAAAAGAAGTATCGATATAGCGATCTTGGATATTATTTATTCAAAGAAATAATTGAAGAGAAAACAGGCTCTTCTTTATATCCATATGTGTTTAATAATTTCTATGCTAAACTTGGGGCAGAAACTCTGGGATATTTACCTCTAAACAGATTCTCATCTGAAAGAATAGTTCCAACAGAAAATGATTTGATCTTTCGCAGACAACTATTACGTGGATATGTTCATGATCCGGGCGCGGCTATGTTAGGAGGCGTAGCCGGGCATGCTGGTGTTTTTTCCAATGCTAATGACTTAGCCAAAATTATGCAGATGTATCTGAATGGAGGAGAATACGGTGGAAGAACATTTCTTGATAAAGATGTTCTTGAGAAATACACACAGCGAGTTTATCAGGATAATGGAAATCGTCGTGCTCTGGGATTCGATAAGCCGGAGCCTGATGAAGATAAAAGCGGTCCTACCTGTGAGTCAGCGAGCTTAAGTAGCTATGGTCACTCGGGTTTTACAGGTACAATTGCCTGGGTTGATCCGGAATATGATCTGATTTATATATTTCTTTCCAACAGGATTCATCCGAATCAATATAACCTGAAATTAATTTCTGAGAATACCAGGACGAGGATCCAGCAGGTTATTTATGATGCTATAGAGTGAGAAGTACTTAAAGTACTTAAAGTGACTAAAGTACTTAAAGTTTGGAGTCCCTATGCTTCGAATGAAGGCACAGTAATAGAAGTTATTTAAGATTATTTATAGGGGCATATCTCATAAAGGGAAAATAGTGAATCAATAATTGAATATAGGGTTATTAGTTGCTGGTGGTTGCTAGTTACTATGCATCATGAAATATTTACATTTAAGTTAGATGAACCTGTTTCTGAATAACCTACAGAATTTTATATTGTCAATTTTCAGCAAAAATCAAGATCCATATATTTGTATTCAAAAGAATATTGCAGGCTAGATGTTAGAACCATGTTAAAGAACAATAATTATTTTTCCTGTATTTGATAATTATCATGCTTATCAACAAATCGCTGATTGTACCTTTGCTTAATATTATAAGATAAGTCGAAGAAAAGACTAAGTACTTATAATTATCTTATTATTTACAGATATTTATATATTTAATATTATGAAACCAACTCATATTGAGCATATTGGAATTGCAGTAAGAAGTCTTAAAGATTCTATCGAATACTTTGAGAAGGTTCTTGGACTTGAGTGTTATGCAATTGAAAACGTTAGCGATCAAAAAGTTAAAACAGCATTTTTTAAAATAGGTGATACTAAAATTGAACTTCTTGAATCAACCGATCCAGAAGGGCCAATTGGAAAATTTATTGAAAAGAAAGGACCTGGTATTCATCATTTGGCTTTTGCAATGCCAGATGTAGAAAAAGCTCTGACCGATGCTGAAAAGGAAGGTATTCAACTAATAGATAAAAAACCCCGATCTGGTGCTGAAGGTCTTAAGATTGGCTTTCTGCATCCAAAATCCACAGGCGGAGTTCTCACTGAATTCTGTGGAGAGTAACCATAATATTTTACTACACTTTCCGATATTGCAAGAATAGTGCAGAGCATAGTCTTAGATACTACAAACTATCTTCTAATGCATATCATGGCTCCAAATATTGGTGGTGTAATTGGCTTAGCTGTCGCCGCTCGGATTATGTTAAGTTTTCTTAAGTAATACCTAAGCAATTTATCGATCCGAAGCCTAAGGATTTAAAAATAAACCTGAGCTTTTGCTTCAATATTTGAAATTGTATATTATTTATATAGAAAATAAGCTTTTTCTTTTAAATTTGTGCTCAAATTATAATAGCTTCTTTTAGCCTGCTTTCTTCATCTGAAAGAGATTTATCACTTGGCTTAAATATCAATTTATAATACATAAGAATCAAAATATAAGTTTTAACTCACAACAAATATGACACAAGAAACGTCAAAAATAATCTGGACAGAGATTGACGAAGCTCCTGCATTGGCTACATACTCATTATTGCCAATTGTAAATGCCTTTACAAATGCAGCAGGTATTGTTGTTGAAACAAGAGATATTTCACTTTCAGGAAGAATAATTTCAACTTTCCCTGAATATTTAACAGAAGATCAAAAACAAGCAGATGAGCTGGCTTATTTGGGAGAATTAGTAGAAAAAAGTGAAGCCAATGTTATCAAGCTGCCAAATATAAGCGCTTCAATTCCTCAGCTAAAAGCGGCAATCAAGGAATTGCAGGAAAAAGGATTTAAACTACCTGATTATCCTGAATATCCTGTAACAAATGAAGATAAAGAACTTCATGCAAAATATGCAAAATGTCTGGGGTCAGCTGTAAATCCTGTATTACGTCAAGGCAATTCCGACAGAAGAGTTGCTCCATCGGTGAAAGCAAATGCCCAAAAGAATCCAAAGAGATTAGGAGCATGGACTTCTGATTCAAAAACCCATGTTGCTCATATGAGCAAAGGTGATTTCTTTGGAAACGAGAAAACCATAGTATTACCAAAAGCTTGTAATGCTAAATTTGAATTTGTTGATAAAGATGGAAACATTACAATTCTTAAAGACAAATTAGCCCTTCAAAAAGATGAAGTATTAGACGCTTCATTTATGAGTGCGAATGCATTACGTGAATTTATTGAAGAAGAAATTGATGATGCAAAGAAAAATGACACATTATTCTCTGTGCATTTGAAAGCAACTATGATGAAAGTTTCCGATCCTATTATTTTCGGACATTTCGTAAGTGTTTTCTTTAAAGATGTTTTTGAAAAACACGCTGATATTTTAAAGGAATTAGAGGTTAATCCTGATCTGGGCTTAGGAGATTTATATATTAAAATTAAGAAATTACCTGCTGATAAAAAAGCAGAAATAGAAGCAGATATCCAGGCTGTTTATAAAACAAGACCAGCCATGGCTATGGTTGATTCTGATAAAGGAATTACTAATCTTCATGCTAGTAACGATATTATTATTGACGCATCAATGCCTAATGTAGTTCGCGATTCTGGTGGAATGTGGAATGCAAATGGAAGACTTCAAGATACCAAAGCAATTATTCCTGATCGTTCCTATTCAAGATGGTACCAGGTAGCCATTGACTTTTCAAAGGAACATGGCGCTTTTGACCCATCTACTATGGGTAATGTTTCAAATGTTGGCTTGATGGCTCAAAAGGCTGAAGAATATGGTTCACACGACAAAACATTTAAAGCTCAGGCTGATGGAGTAATTCGAATTGTTGACGAAGACGGAACAGTTTTACTCTCGCATGATGTTGAAGAAGGAGATATTTACAGAGCTTCACAGGTTAAAGATTTACCAATTAGAGATTGGGTAAAATTGGGAATTAGCAGAGCAAGAGCCACCGGAGCTCCTGCCATATTCTGGTTAGATAAGACGAGAGCACACGATGCTGAAATGATTAAAAAAGTGAATACTTACTTAAAAGATCATGATACCAGCGGTTTAGATATTCAGATAATGTCTCCTGTTGAGGCAATGAAATTTACACTACCCCGGGTAAAGGCTGGTTTAGACACTATTTCTGTTACGGGAAATATACTTAGAGATTACTTAACCGATTTATTTCCAATATTAGAATTAGGAACTTCTGCAAAAATGTTATCTATCGTTCCTTTGCTTAATGGTGGCGGATTATTTGAAACAGGAGCTGGAGGCTCTGCGCCTAAGCACGTACAACAATTTGTTAAAGAAGGTCATTTAAGGTGGGATTCTTTAGGCGAATTCTTAGCTCTTACCGTTTCTTTAGAGCATTTAGCTAATGTTACTGACAATAAGCGAGCAATGCTTTTGTCAACAACTTTGGATAAAGCTGTTGCAAAATATTTAGAAAACAGAAAATCACCTTCCAGAATTGCTGGTGAACTGGATAATCGTGGGACTCATTTTTTCCTGGGAATGTATTGGGCTGAAACATTATCAGAGCAAACAGAGGATGCAGAACTTCAAGCTAAGTTTAAAGAAGTAGCTAATCAGCTAAAAGAAAACGAAAGTAAGATTCTATCTGAAATTGCTGCTGCAGAAGGTAAAGCAACTGAAATGGGAGGATATTACAAGCCAAATAAGGACCTGGTTTCTAAAGCGATGAGACCAAGTCTTACTTTGAATGCTATTATTGATGCTATTTAATAATTGTTTTGGACCTTCACATTGCCAAGGATTACAATAAATTGATAATCAAGTTTAATCCCTCGATATGTTTTTAAATACACATTTCTCTTTTCATTATGAACATATGTTCATTATATTTGTATCAAATATAACCTAATGTCAAGACCTAAAAACAATAGAATCGTATATACTCCACCTTTGTTTACAGAGTTTAAGCCGTCAATTGTACAGGGGAAAGAGCTTCAGAATATATTTTTGACCATTGATGAGTTTGAAGCTATAAGGTTGGCAGATCATGCAGGTCTTTCTCATTTAGAGGCAGCGAAGGAAATGTCTATATCACGTCCGACATTTAGTAGATTGATTTCTAAAGCCAGGATGAAGATGGCTGATTTCATTGTTTTGGGAAGACTATTAACAATTGAAGGGGGCAATTTTCATTTTACAAATAATATTATTCAGTGTGAAACTTGTGGCTATTATTTTGAAAGCGAGATAGGAAAATCTCCGGATGTATGTCCCAAATGTTCATCTAATCAATTAAGAAATCTCGCTGGAGGTTTTGGTCATGGGAATTGCTGCATTCAACATAATCATAAAAAAGGAGGTCGTTATGCCAGGAGGAAACAAAACAGGGCCGGAAGGGATGGGCCCAATGACAGGTAGAAGGATGGGATATTGTGTAAACAATGAAAATCCGGGATCGTTTTATTCAAATTCAAACAGTGGAGTGGGTTTTGGTCGAGGTCGAGGAGGTGGTTTTAGAAGGGGAGGAGGACAAGGATTTCAACATCGAAACAGAATGGGATTCAGGTTTGGAAACAGGAATATTTCAGATTTTTCGATGGAGAATGTTTCTGAAAAAACATTGATTGAAAATGAAATTAGGATTATAAAAGAGCAACTCTCAGGGCTTGAAGAGCAATTGGGAAAACTGGATAAGGAGTAGCTTATTTTTATTTAATTCTAATTTGATTATTTTGCAATCATTAAATCATTTTATTATGAAAGAAAAGGGTAGAGGTATGAATATGGGTCAAGGCAGTGGCTCTGGACGAGGTGGCGGCGGTGGCCGTAATAAAGGGGGATCTTTCGGTACTGGTGGTAGTTGTATTTGCGCAAAATGTGGTGAAAAAATTCCACATCAAAGAGGAGAGAAGTGTACGACTATTAAATGTCCTTCTTGTGGAAAAACTATGATACGGGAAGAATTATTAGAGAGTAAAAATTAATAAATATAAAATGTATAAATATTTGTTTGGTCCTGTTCCTTCCCGACGCTTAGGCATGTCACTTGGTGTTGATTTAGTACCTCATAAAGTTTGCTCTCTAGATTGTGTATATTGCGAATGCGGCTCTACCACAAAATTAACTTTAGAAAGGAAAGAATATATTCTTTATGATAAAGTGATTAAAGAACTAGATCACTTTTTTGAAAATAGCCCAGATCCCGACTATATTACTTTCTCAGGTTCGGGAGAGCCTACTCTAAATTCCAGGATAGGTGATGTTTTATCCTATATAAAAAGTAAAAAACCAAATATTCCTGTTGCGATTTTAACAAATGCCACTCTTCTAAATCAAAATGATATTAGAATGGAGTTAATACAAGCTGATCTGGTGTTGCCCTCACTCGACGCAGCGAATCATAATTCTTTTGCGAAAATTAATAAACCCCATGAATCATTAAATATAGAAGGCTATATTCAAGGTATTGTTGATTTCAGAAATATGTATTCAGGTCAGATTTGGCTTGAAGTAATGATCTTACCTAAATATATCGATTCCGATTCTGATCTTGATAGACTATTAGAAGCCTTTCTGAAAATTAATCCTGATAGGATACAGATAAATACATTAGACCGACCAGGTGTTGAGGATGATCTCGTTCCGGCAAGTCGTGAGAAACTTGAGGAAGTTAAAGATTATTGGGAAAAGAAACTATGGGTTCAATCAAGGACTATTCCGGTGGAAATAATTTCTTCTGCTCCTGCCCGTAAAGATATTCAATCCTATCGTAGCGATATGGAAGCTGCAATTTTAGAAACCATTGCAAGAAGACCATGTACTCTTGACGACCTTGCAAAAATTATAGGCACTCACATTAATGAAATAAATAAATACCTTGATGTGCTTGAAGCTGATAACAAAATTGAAAGTATAAGACAAGAGAGAGGAATATTTTATCAAGTTATAAGAGACTAAAGGAAAAAGTATTTCGTTAAATTATATTCCCTTATTCAAGACAATTGTAGAAGAACTGATAATTATGTTTAAAAACTTTAAGAGATCTCTAAAACGTGCAATTATATTCATATTAGTAATTGGTATAATATCGGTGATAGTAATTACAGCAACGAATTTGTTTGGTGATAAAATTATAAAAGCGAAAACAACAAGGATTTTAATCGATGCTGATTCAGGAAATGAGATCGATGATCTTTTCGCTATTTCAAGAGCACTTATTGCACCTGAATTGGAGCTTGTTGGACTGACATCAGCTCACTGGGAGTTTCATCCGGAGGCAGGAGATTCAAGTATGGAGATTAGTCAGGAATTAAATGAGAAACTCCTTAATTATACTGAAAATAGTGCCATTCCACATCCACGTGGAGCATTGGGGATGCTTCGTTTCTGGGGTGATCCTGTTCCAAATTCTTCAAAAGCAGCCGAGCTGATTATTGCGAAGGCAAAAGAAGTAAGCGGGAAAGGGAAACTAAATGTAGTTACTCTTGGAGCTGTTACAAATCTTGCATCTGCAATAATTATGGATCCTGAAATTATACCTAAAATTCGTGTTTATTCGATGGCTCTGCAGTACGATCCTCAAGGAAGAATCTGGAATAAGAATGAATTTAATGTGAAGAATGATTTGGACGCAATGGACCTGCTGCTAAACACTGAAGGATTAGAAATGCACATAATGACAGCTACAACCTCCAGTAAATATACTTTTACTAAAGAAGAAACCAGAAAATACTTTTACGGTAAAGGTCAACCATGGGAATTTTTGCATGAAAAATGGGAGCAAAGATTTCCCAGGAATGAAACATGGATAATGCGGGATGTCGCTCTTATAGAAGCAATTATTAGTCCCGATCTGGTAAAATCGGAACAAGTACTTACACCACCGGAAAATTTACAACGAACAGTAAATGTATATACTGCCCTAAACAAAGAAATGATGCTGGCAGATTATTGGTCGGCTGTAAACAAGAATATCAGAAAGAAGGCTAAATAGCACGATAAAGACGCACGGCCGTGCGTCTCAACTCAACCACTCAACCAC
>JAGLSB010000133.1 GCA_023135955.1 Bacteroidales bacterium
AATTTTCCAAGTATAAAATGAAATTTTCTTATAGGTGTAACATTGATTTGCTCAGCTGTTCCCAATTCTTTTTCTCTTACTAAATTGAGTGCTGCCAAAAACATTCCGATTAAAGAAACAAGTATTACCAGAATACCCGGAAGCATATAGATTTTATAATTCAATTCCGGATTATACCAAAAGCTGGTATTAATATTTATGGATTTAATGTCGCTTGGATTAAGTCCCAGCCATTCCATCCTGATATCTTTATTTACATCCAGCAGTATGGCACTACTGTATGCATTTATCAGGCTTGCTTTTGTAGAATTTACAGCATTTACAATGAGCTGAACAGAACCTGCATCTTCTTTTACAAGACTCTCCTCAAAATGCGATGGAATATAAAGCACCATATCTGCCTCCTCCGACCTGAGCATTTCCTCTGCCTTACCAATATTGAATTCATGTCCTTGATAGACGTAGAAAGGTGAACCAATATAGGCTGAAGTTAACCTGCGCGACAAAGATGACATATCCTGATCCACTACACAGAATTTAATCTCTTTCATTTCCAGAGTAGCTGCAAATACCAGTATTACCATTTGTATTAATGGTGCAATAAAAATGACAGGCAGAATAGTCTTGTTCCTGAATATCTGAGTAAATTCTTTTTGTATTATGTTCAATATGATTCTCATCCCTTATTCCATTAATACTCTTTTATTCTAATCGTATTTTGAATCTTTTAATACTTAACACAATGAAAAGCACTGTCATAGAAGTTAATATAACTAATTCCTTCCAGATGAATAAAATTCCGGATCCTTTTATCATTATTTGTTTAAGTATAGAAATAAACCATCTGGCAGGCATAATTGCCGTTAACCATTGTATAATTTTTGGCATATTCTCGATTGGGAAAATAAAACCAGACAATACCATGGTTGGAAGCATCAAAGCCAACATCGAAATAAACATAGCTGTTAGCTGTGAATCTGAAAGCGTAGAAATAAAAATTCCCAAAGAAAGGGCCAGACTAACATATAAAATACTTGACACTAATAACAATATAATACTTCCATTTATTGGAACTCCAAATACAAAATAGCCAAGAATAAGTATAATAACGGCGTTTGAAAAGGCTAAGAAAATATATGGCATTACCTTTCCAATTATGATGTGCCAGGGTTGCAAAGGAGATACTAACAGTGTTTCCATTGTTCCCAACTCCTTCTCTTTTGTAATTGAAATTGAGGTCATTAAAGTTGAAATCAGAATTAATATAAGAGCCATTGTACCTGGAATAAACATATAGACTGCTTTCAAATTAGGATTATAAAAAAAGCGCTCGTATTTATTGATCGTATAGGGAATCTGAATGTTTTTATACATTTCATTAAGGTAGTTCAGTATAATACCCTGTGTATAATTTGCAATGAGATTGCCTGTATTTGCATCGGAAGCATCAGCGATGATTTTTAAGTCGGCTTGTCCATTTTTTTCTAGTTTCTCTGCGAAATTAGACTCAAAAATGATTACTTCTTTAATATTGCCTGTTCTAAATGCTGGGTCAATCTGATCAATAGATTGCAATTCCTCTTCCAATACAAAATAGCCGGAAGAAATAATTTTATCCATAATAGCTGTTGTCACTTCATCTTTTGATTGATCAAGAACAGCAATTTTTACATCTCTTAAATCATTGGTAACAACAAACCCAAAGATTAATATTTGCGCAACTGGGATACCAAACAATATTATTAATGTCCGGTAATCACGGAAAATATGATAAATTTCTTTTCTGATAAATCCTATTAATCGCTTCATGCTAACTGACTCTGGCTAATTTGAGAAATACTTCATTTATATCAATCGAATTATATTTTTCCTTCAATAATTCGGGAGTATCAAGTGCTTCAATGCGTCCGTCTACCATTATAGAAACTCTGTCACAATACTCAGCTTCATCCATATAATGTGTAGTAACGAAAACTGTAATTCCTTTTAAAGCCGATTCATAAATTAACTCCCAAAACTGTCGGCGGGTAACAGGATCTACACCTCCCGTGGGCTCATCCAAAAAAACAATAGCCGGATTGTGAAAAACTGCTACTGAAAAAGCCAGTTTCTGTTTCCAGCCAAGCGGGATATCGCTAATTAATCGGTCTTTTGCATGAGTAAGATTAAGTCGTTCAAGTAATTCTACAGAGCGTTTTTTGATTTCTAATCGTGACATTCCATAAATCCCGGCATAAAACCTGATATTTTCAATAATTGTAAGATCATCGTACAGTGAAAATTTCTGACTCATATATCCAATGCGCTTTTTGATCTTTTCACGATCTTTGTATACATCCAGTCCATCTATTTTAATCTCACCAGATGTTGGGTAACTTATACCACACAATATTTTTATAGCTGTAGTCTTCCCTGCACCATTAGCACCCAGAAATCCAAAAATCTCCCCCTTCTTAACTTCGAAGCTTAGATTATCATTTGCAATAAAATCGTCAAATTTCTTTACAAGATTTTTTACTTCTATTATATTATTGTTATGCGTCATTTCAAGATTCATTCATTTTGGCAATAATTAGATAAGATTTTCAGTTATAATAACTTATAGCACTATAAAATAGATTAATCATATTAATTATCAGGGCCCTTCACTCCCATCAGTTCAATAAAGGTGTCTTCAATTCCCGGTGATATCTTTTCATAAGACTCAAAATCTTTCATTCCTCTCAATTCTTTCTTTAATTGAATTTCATCGATATCTTTATTCACACCAAGATGAATCGTTTGTCCAAATAACCAAGCAGATCTACACCATTCCTGTTCTCTCAAAGCTTTTAGAAAAATATAGTTATTTGCAAGTGATTTAACAGAGTATAATAAATTCTTATGATGTTTACTTATATTTTCCGGTTGTTCAGTTGATAAAATTTTCGAGTCCAGCATCAATCCTACCCGATCACATTTTAACGCTTCATCCATATATGGCGTTGAGACAATTATGCTTATCCCCTTTTTCCTGATCTTTTGCAGCATATCCCAGAATTCAGTTCGTGAAACGGCATCAACGCCTGTTGTAGGCTCATCCAGCACGAGTAATTCAGGCCGATGAATCAAAGCGCATGAAAGAGCAAGTTTTTGCTTCATTCCTCCTGATAATTTTCCGGCTCTTCGATTTTTAAAGGGTTCAATATGACTATAAATGTCTTCAATCAATTCATAATTATCACTTACTTTAGTGCCGAAAACAGTAGCGTAAAAACTAAGATTTTCCTGAACTGTAAGATCGTGGTAAAGTGAAAATCGGCCAGCCATATAACCAACCCGCTTTCTAATCTCTTTATAATCCTTAACGACATCAAATCCACATACATTAGCACTTCCTGAATCAGGAATCAGCAAAGTAGTCAGTATTCTAAATAATGTTGTTTTCCCTGCACCATCAGGACCTATCAATCCAAAAATCTCAGAAGCATTAACTTCCAGATCGATTTCTTGTAAGGCATTTACGTCACCAAAAGATTTAAAAAGCTTATGTACTTTTATTATGGACATTAATGTTCAATATTAATCCTCAATATTAACTTCACCCGGCATTCCAATCTTCAGCGAACCATCATTTTTAACTTTAATTTTTGCAGCATATACCAGGCTAACGCGGTCTTCGCGTGTTTGAATAATCTTAGGAGTAAATTCGGCCTCTGAGCTCACCCAGATCAATTCACCACTAGTCGTTTCTAAACCATTAGCACCATCATATATTACTTGAACCTTGCCTCCAAGTTTGACGGAGCTGAGTTGATCGCCTTGAATAAAGACCCTCAGATTGAGATAAGAAAGATCTGTGATCTTTACAATTTTACGACCAGCAGCAGCAAGTTCTTCTTCCATCGCATATTTTTCAAGAACCGAACATGAAAAAGGAGCCTTTATGTATGATCTTTCCAATTGATCTTTTAATTGCAGAATTTGTAAGTCGATTGATTCCAACTCGGCATAAATAGTTCCTTTTTGAGAATCAATGGTTTTGTCTTGTGCTAATATAATTTCTAGTTTTCCTTCCAAATCATCCAGCTGTTTCTTTGTGGCCGCTTTTTCAAGAAACAAACTACCGAAACGTATTATTTCCTTTTCAAGAATTGAAATATTCACCTTATTAACATCCTTTTGCTTTGCAAGCTGATTTAATCGGGAAGCAACCCCTTTTCTCGATGCTTTAAGTTGTAAACTCTTTAAATGCAACTGAGTAGTGTCGATAATAGCAATATTATCCCCTTTTTCTAAATTATCACCTTCACTTATACTCATTTGAAGTATTTTTCCTGTGGTTTCAGAAGAGATCAAAACATCCTCAGATTCAAAATTTCCGTATGCAAAAGCCTCTGGATCCGACTCTGTACATGAGATTATGAATGAGCTGATAATTATTCCCAGGGCAAAGATTTTAACTGAATTCATAGCAATATTTTTAATTTTATAATTCGCCATTTAGATAGTTATATTTAGCAATAGCCTTTTGAAGAGAGATATTCTCATTCAAAAGTTTTATTCTTGCAATTTTTTCCTCATTTACTACCGACAAATAATCAATTGTCTTTATTGTTCCTTCCCGCAATTGAGATTCATATGTTTTTACAATTCCCATACGTTTTTCAAGTAAAATTTTGAGAGACGTAATGTTTTCTTCATGACTCTGAATAACAGACTGCTGATTAATTAAAGCATCCCGAACATTTTGTTCAAATTCAAGCTTCTTATTGTCAATAAGATTATTTTGATAAACTAAATTCTCCTTTTCACGTCTGGTATCTTTCCAATCCCACAAATTCCATTTCAAACCTGCACCTACATAATAATAAGTGTCAAATTCATCGCTGAGCATGTTTAGTCCAGGATTGCCATAACCCAGTTGTCCAAAACCATAGAGAACTGGCAACCTGTTTTTCTCTTTAATCACCATTGTAGCATCCAATAATTCCTTTTGACTTTGAAAGAATTCGAGCTCCCTTCTATTTAATTCAGATACTTTAAAAGCTAGATTACTTTGAGTGAAGACTGTATTTTCATTCATTTCCAGGTTGCATTTGCCGGATAGAACATATATTATAGCGTTTTTTTGTAATTCAGATGAGCGCTTTTCCTGTTCAATTTGAAGAATTTCAATTTCCAACAGACTAAGATCTGATTCCATCATCACACCATTTTCAATCCCTGTAAAGATTATTGCTTCTTTTTCCTCTAAAAGTGTCATCATGAGTGACTGTATATCAATACCTTCCTGAAGTTGTAAAATATTGTAATACATTTCAATTACATCAGCTTTGACAGTCTCTATTTCTGATTCAAGCTGCTTAAGACCAGATTTCATACTGATCTCTTCAATAACTTTCTGCTGTTTTATTCTACCACCATCATAAAATGTCTGCTTCAAATCAAAGTATAACTTATACTGATCCTGCGGAGCCAAAGGAAATCCTACAATTGCCATGTCTCCTATATCAATAACATCAGACTGGTATGTAAATTGGCCATTTAAATTAACTTCAGGTTTCCATTTTGAATTCACATT
Source organism: Bacteroidales bacterium (assembly GCA_023135955.1). Lineage (GTDB taxonomy): Bacteria > Bacteroidota > Bacteroidia > Bacteroidales > JAGLSB01. Next base: position 5,564 of record JAGLSB010000133.1, read on the forward strand.
CAGGATATTATTTCCGCTGATACTTTCCATCAGCTCCTTGTCCCCAGCTCTGGGATGATTTTCTACAGCAGCCTGCAAACATTTTTCAAGATTTAAATCCTCCTGTGCAATAATATTAAGAGGAAAAACTAAAATGATAAATACGATGAGATACTTCATTCGCTTATGGTGTTATTGATTGTAAAAAATACTCTTTCAATCTGGGAATTCTTTCTTTCATAAAATCATCGAATTCTATATCCTGCTCAGAAAGAATCATACCGGATACTAAAGGTTTTGCTGCAAGAGGAAAAACAACCAATGAAATTAAGTTTACAATTAAATGAATAGGATCTGTTTTAATTAACCTTCCTTCCTCCATAGCTTTTTCCATGTCCTGCATTAGATTGCAAAGGTTTTATTCCAGAGCTTTTAAATATTCTGACTAAATGCTCAGGATTAGTATTTAATTCATTCAGAATAAATACAGGAATATAAGGATTGTTTAGTAAACCAGAAATATAAATATCAATGAAACTACTAAGTTTTTCAATGATGTCAATATCAGATTCAAGTATATCAGATGCTTGTTTAATAAGGTTACAAAAGACTCGATCGAAAACATTAATGAAAAGTTTCTCTTTAGACCTGAAATAATAATTTAGCAGAGTTCTGTTTATACCTGCCTCATCAGCAATGAGTTGCATTGAAGCACCTTTCTTTCCCCATTTTACAAATATACGAGTGGCAGCCTCAATAATATTCTTCTCCATTTCTGTGGATAAGCCCTCTTCAGATGTCACCATATCAATTAAACAATTTAGTTTGACATATGTGTTAAACGAATTTGTAAATATATATATATAAGTTTATATACAAGTCAAGGGAAAAGTAAAAATTATTATAAAATATTGAACTGATTTAATGCTAACTATAAAATATTTGAAAATAAAGGGGTACAAAAAATCGTCTTATACAATGATTTATACAGGATTTTAATTTAGTTTTGGCAATAATTAATAGAACAATATATAATGAAAATTTTAGGATACGTTTTGATTGCTTCGTCAGTTTTATTCTCTTCATGTATTTATCAGTATAACACAGAGATTAACAATGAAGACTTAAGTTCTCTAATAAATTTCCTGGCTTCAGACAGCTTAAAGGGCAGATTGCCAGGAACTGCTGAGGATGCAGTATTGCTTGATTTCATATCATCTGAGTTTGATGCCTATGGAATAGAGGCACCTGATTCAGGATTCATACAGAGTTTTGATCTTATAACTGGAGTAGAAATAAGCGATAAAAACTTTCTGAAATTCGGTGAGACATCTTATATACAGAAGGAAGACTTTTACCCTGCGGCTTATTCTGCCAGCGGAACATTTTCTGCTGAACTTATGTTCTGCGGCTATGGTTTAGAAATAAATACAGATGAATTTACAAGGAACGATTTCCAAAATCTTAATATTGACGGAAAGTGGGCTGTAATTTTACGGGGCATTCCGGAAAGTGAAATAAATCTTGATAAATACAATAATGATAGGGATAAAGTAATGCTTGCAGCAGATAAGGGTGCCCTGGGTGTTCTCCTTGTTTCTGGCGAAAATTATGATTCTGAAGATAAACTTAATCTAGAGCCTGAACATATTCCTGCTGTCAGTATTCCGGTTATCCAGATTAAAAGAGAAGTAATAAAAGATATGTTCTCTGATAACTTAGATCTTAAAAGTCTTGAAGTAGACCTAAATTCAAAAGTTCTTAATAAAGTAATTATAAGCAATGAAAAGCTTGATGCATTCCTGGAAATTAATAAGCTTAATACTCCCACAGCAAATGTCATTGGAATACTTCCAGGTACAGACCCTGTAAAAAGCAAGGAATGGATAATAATTGGAGCACATCATGATCATTTGGGCATGGGTGGCCGGAGAAACTCTTCTCGTATGCCTGACACTATTGCTGTACACAACGGAGCTGATGATAACGCTTCAGGAATAGCTTCAGTTATTGAACTTGCCTCTTATTTTAGCTCGAAAGATTTGACTCTGGAACGCTCACTCCTATTTGTGACATTCGGAGCTGAAGAAAAAGGTTTGGTGGGTTCAAAATACTTCGTTGAAAACAGTCCGGTTCCTATCGAAAATATTTTGGCAATGGTGAATATCGATATGTTAGGCAGAATGAGTCCGGATTCTATTCTTCAAATTGGAGGAATAGGAACCTCAGCCGAAGCAAAGGAAATGGTTGAAGAAATTAATGAAAATTATCATTTTAAGCTGAAGCTTTCTGAGGCGGGCTACGGACCTTCTGATCATGCCTCATTTTATGCGAAAGACATACCAGTTTTCTTTTTCTCTACAGGAGCACATCAGGATTATCATACTCCTTTTGATGATATCGATTCACTCAATATTGAGGGATTAAGAAATTCTTCTGAATTTATTTCTGATCTCGTTCTGGAACTTGACAAAATCGATAGCCTGAGCTTTCAGGAGGCAGGATCTAAAGCTGGTGGAAGAGCATATACTGGAAGTGTTACTCTTGGAATAATGCCAGATGTTTCTGGTTCAGATGACGGAGGGTTAACAATACTGGCTGTTACAAAAGGAAAACCTGCCTATAACAGTGGAATGAAAAAGGGAGATACAATTATTGCTATTGATGGAAATGAGATTGGGAATATTTATGATTATATGTACCGACTTAAAACTTATAAAAAAGGTGATGTAATCATTGTTACAATTCTGAGAAATCAGGATGAAATTGACTTATTAGTTCAACTTTAGACATTTATAAAATTATGTGGAAGAAATTATTGTTTTGGCTACTTGCTGTGTTAATAACACTGTCAACTGCTGTATATCAAAGAATGACTGGACCAACTTATCCAAAAAGTTATGACTTTAAGATGGAAGATACGAGCTATGACTTTAAGCTTCCCAGGAGTCAAAATGGCATAACCGATGCAATGATTAGCATTGAAATTCCAGATGCTGGAATAGATGGAGAAGTAACCTACAAAAGATTTAAAAGCATGGACGCTTTTGAAACTATTAAAATGCATCGGGAAAATGAAGAACTAGTTGTTTGGTTACCTAAACAACCTGCTGCAGGAAAACTCGAATACGGAGTTAGAATATTCAATACTGAGAATGAAACAATCTTTAAAACGCCTGAGAATATTGTTATCCGTTTTAAAGATAATGTACCTCCCTTCATACTAATTCCTCATGTTCTTCTTATATTCATTGCAATGTTGTTATCTAACCTGACAGGATTCTACGCAATTGCCAGACTGCAATCTTATAAATTCTACACTATGCTAACCCTCATCTTTTTTCTTTTTGGGGGAATGATAATGGGTCCAATATTACAAAAATATGCTTTTGGAGAATTCTGGACA
>JAGLSB010000134.1 GCA_023135955.1 Bacteroidales bacterium
GAAACTCCTGTACCACCTGAGTTAAAGGGACAAGACGGAGCTCTTGAAATTACCCGGATATTGCTTGATAATGGCACTTCACCAGATACAATTTTAAAACAGTCTCTAATTCCCGGAATGGACCGTATTGGGGATAAATATAGTCAGGGAAAAGCATTTGTTCCCCATCTTCTATTGGCTTCGAGGGCGATGAATGCTTCGCTCGATTTATTAAAACCATATTTTGATTCTGGAGCACACCAGCACACCAGCACCAGCACACCAGCACGCCAAAATATATGTCAAAAGTTCTTGAAGCTTTAAAACAAAAATCTATTCTCATATCAGATGGTGCCTGGGGTACTTTTTTATATGAGAAAGGACTTAGTGTTGATGAATGCCCGGAATCATGGAATTTATCAAGACCAGAAGATGTTTATGATATTGCGTTGAGCTATGTTAAATCGGGTGCAGATACAATACTTACCAACAGTTTCGGAGGTAGTAGCATTAAACTGGATGCTTATGGACTTGGAAACCAATGTTATGAGATAAATAAAGCTGCTGCGGAAATATCCCGAAAGGCTGCTGGTAAAGATGTTCTGGTTCTTGGATCAATTGGGCCTACAGGTAAGATGATTTTAATGGGAGAGATTACTGAAACCGAATTATACGATGCTTTTAAATATCAGTCCAAAGCACTGGCTGATGGTGGTGCAGATGCAATAATTGTAGAGACAATGTCGGATCTTGATGAAGCAATAGTAGCCGTAAAAGCAGCTAAAGAAAGTACTGGTCTGGAGGTAATTTGTACCATGACATATTCTTACACTTCTGCTAAAGAATATAGAACTATGATGGGTGTGTCTCCAGGTGAATCAATAAAACCACTACTTGAGGCGGGGGCAGATATTCTGGGTGCTAATTGTGGAAATGGCACTGCCGGTATGATTGAAATCATTAAAGAGATGCGTACTGTTGACAAGGATATTCCTTTACTGGTACATGCAAATGCGGGTCTGCCTATAATAGAAGATGGAGAATCAGTATTTCCAGAATCTCCGGAAGAAATGTCTTGCCAGATGAATAAGCTTTTAGAAGCAGGTGCTAATATTGTTGGGGGTTGTTGTGGAACTACTCCTGAACATATTGAAAGCATTGTGAATATTATTCGAAATAGATAATCAGACATTTAACTGAAATTCCTTTTCATAATTAAGTATTCTTTCCTGTTTTCCGAAAAAGACACCCGAAAATCAAAATAATAACGTCTTGCTGATATCGAGGAGGAGATTGCATCAGTCGCCCTTGTGCCTCGGGCAGTCCAATGATCCAGCCTTACTAAGGGTGATGCCGAAAGTTTACTTCTTCAGCTCCATCGCAATTGTAGATGTTATATATTTCGCAGACAATATTTATATTTAATCAATGAGAATCAATATCCAAAAAGTGAATCTCAAATATATATTAATTAGTTTTCTCAAATAGAGTTAACTTTGACAATAAAGCTTTTACAAATGAAAGTACTTGTAATTGAGGACGAACCTGAAATGCTGGGACTGATAAAACAATTCCTGGAGGATGAAAATTACATTGTTGAAGAAGCTAATAATTTTGTATCCGGACTGGATAAAATTGTTTTCTATGATTAAGATTGTATAATTCTCGATATAATGTTGTCTGACGGTAATGGGCTTGTATTATTGAAGGAATTAAAGAAAGTGAAATTCCCGATATACATAATCAAATAACAATTAAAATAATGAAAAAATTTCTTCCCCTGATAGTGATATTTTTATTAATTGGGAACTATCAAATAAGCGCTCAGAATAATGAGGAGGCGTCTCATACACTGGACTTTTTTCTTGACTG
>JAGLSB010000135.1 GCA_023135955.1 Bacteroidales bacterium
GTATTTCTCAATATGTATTTTCCGCCTTTCAGACCTACTGTAATGTTTCCTTTTTTGGTCTTTTTAAGTTCCCGAACTGCAAGACGTGCCTTGTCTATGCTGGCAAAAGGCGCATTCGCTGTACCTTCATTGTCATCATTACCAAAAGGGGAAATATAAAAATCATAAGAGTCTGCTGAAGTACAGGAAAGAGCGAATAGTGTAATTAGAAAAATTAGGGTCGCTTTCATCGTTCAATTATTTAGTTCAAATGTTTTAATGTAAATTAAGGAATAAAAGCAAGAACCGGCTTGCTGAAAGCTTGTAAATGCTTGCTCAAATATTGCATCGTGGAAGTTACCGAGGAATTGATGCTACAGAAAAGAGATTACATTTACGCCCAAATATAGTTTATTCATATTCTAAAAAACCTTTGGCAAATTCTTCGGCATAATACCAATGAATATTTCCATATGTTCTTGGCCCTGTCCAGGCATCCCTGTCAAAAGTCAATAAATAATAAGCTGTATCTGATTCTTTTGTAACTGGTATTATTGCCGGCCATATGTTTTTGCCAACAGGATGTTCAGAAAGATTTAGTTCACCCACCTTTTCCATTCCGGGGTAACTAAGCACTTCCAGCGGGCATGGTGTATCACCTCTGCCAATAAACACATACCTCTTGCCTCCAATTTTCTGAATGAGAACTCCTGTGCTAGAGGTGGGAGCATAAACTTCAATCTCACTCCATTCTCCATCCCACATATCTGCTTCCATTAAAACGGTTTGATATCCTTTTTTTGCTTTACAAATCGCCATGCGCCATTTACCTGCTTCGGAATCCCAAATTACAGATGGATCCTCTTCATTACCTACAGAAGCATATTTAACTTTTGTACAAGTTATTTCATTTAATCCAAATCTTGGATCCTCCTTTGTTTCACCTGAATAAAGCATGTGATCGTCTCGATGTGATACAGTAAATATTTTCCATGTTTTACTATTCCGGTCATAAAATACATCGGAAGCTGCCCATTGTCGGATTAGTCCGTCTCCTTTATTAAAGACCAGCGTTCCGGTTATGAGCCATTCTTTTGTCTCCAGATTATAGCTATAAATTCCCTGGTACAATTGTGTATCGTAAGCCCTGGTTGTCATAGCAACCCATATTTTATTTCCCTCAATAATGGGCTCCCCATCTTCATAGTGCAAGACCTTTGGATCGGCCTGTGCTGTTCCGGTTGTAAGGTATTGTTCTACTTTTGAGATTGAGATTTTTTCACCACTTACCAGCTGAGCTCCCGCCATTAATGAAAATGACTCAAGAATAGTTTTATCTCTCAGTTCGAAATGTTCAGAAACATCAAAAGAACCCAACACTTTCCATTCTTCATTTTTTATTAGTAATAGGTTTAAAAATTTACCCGTAAGGTGCACACGTAAAGTATTAGGAGCTGCAATACCTTCTTCAGATAAAATCCGATTAAATACCAATACACCCTTCTTAAATATTTCTAAGCTTATCTTTTTATTTTCTGAATCAACATCACCCTGAGAAATCACAATATTGTTTTCCTCATTAATATAAAAAGCCAATTGGACTCTTGCATTGCCCGATTTATGAGTTTGCCCTAAAACATCCATATCTATTGCAATGTAATTATACAGCTTACCTAGGTTGATATAGCTACGCTGCCCGGATGTTGTACTATTGGAAATATGTAGCACTCCTCCTTGCTGTTTGAAGTCGCAACCGGGTGAAGTGAGATGTGTTTTGGGATATATTGATTCATCCAATACATCCTGAGCTAAATCCAGTTTGCTTAAAACAACTGACGAATTGTAGAAGTTTCGAACCTGGTAATCCTTTATAAAATGCAGGGATAGGGGATCAATAGGCTGGGCAAAACAATTTATTGCAAGACAAAATAAGATAACGGTTATAGCAGTTATTCTTAATTGGTTAATAATTCTATAATCTTTCATCGTTTATTTTCAGTTCAATTAAATCAAATTATTCCAATGCTTTACAATCATTTTTTTCTATTTTTTATTCTGCCCAATTGGCTTGGGATAAACTTGATCCTCCAGAGACCATGCGTGCCATTTTTTGGCCATTTTGCTGAGGCGCTGTTTTTCTTTTTTAGCGAGGTTATTTATCTCGGTGCGATCATCTTTGAGGTTATAAAGCTCCCATTTCTCAATGTCCGGGCCTTGCGGAGTTGCGACATTTTCCCCCACCAACTTCCATGATCCATCTATCATGAAAGCGTTGTTTTCATGTTCCGAGAACATTGGCTTGGTACGCATTAGGGGCTCACCTAAAAAAGAAGGTGCAAGTGAAATACCACGCAGTGGGTAAAGTTTATGGCCCTGATAGGTTTCGGGATACTTGACGCCGCATACTTCCAGAAGTGTAGGAACAATGTCCAGGAGTTGAGCAGGGTCGCGATACCAGTTACTCTGATTTTTAATGCCTTTGGGCCAATGCATGATGAATGACGTTGCTGAGCCGCCTTCGTGGGTAAAGTGTTTGTAGAGCCGGAAAGGTGTACTGGAAACATTTGCCCAGGCGGCGCCATAGTTATTATTGGTCTCGAGGTTGCGTTTTTCAACATCGAAAATATTGCCCCGACCAAGCCTCGCTCCCTCAGCGCAGGCACCATTATCAGACATGAAGAGGATGAGTGTATTATCAAAGAGGCCTTGTTTTTTCAGATAATTTATGAGTTTACCTATGTTTTGATCAATACGGTCAATCATTGCGGCGTAGACAGCCATGCGCAGATCCATTTCTTTTTGCTTTTGAGGCTTTAAGCTGGTCCAGGCTGGCACTTCAGAATCGCGTGGGGAGAGTCGATGTTTTTCTTCAAAGAGGTCAAGTTCGAGTTGACGCTTGTATCGGTTTTGTCGCAATTGATCCCACCCAACCAAGTACTTACCACGATATTTATCGATGTCTTCTTCATGTGCCTGATGAGGCCAATGTGGCGCAGTATAGGCTAAGTAGAGAAAGAAAGGTTTTTCCTTTTCGCCTTCTTCTATATATTTTATAGCGTAGTCTGTGAAGGCATCTGTGGTGTAGTATGGGCGATCTGTAGTGCTCTCCAATGTTGTTAATGGTTCATTGCCTATGCTTATGCCTCTGCCGTCACGTTCATCTGTATCGGGGTAAAAATAGCGGGTTGATCCGGCGAGGCAGCCATAGAATTTGTCAAAACCTCGTTTGAGTGGCAAGTATGATTGCTCATTGTCTCCCAAGTGCCATTTGCCAGCCAGATAAGTTGAATAGCCAGCAGAGCCAAGCAATTCACCTAAAGTAGCGCATTGGCGATTGAGAAATCCGCGATAATTTGGGAAAGCTTCCCCATAGTCGTACTTTTTACTATTTGGTGAGTTGGTCATATGACCGACACCTGTTAGATGCGGATGTAAGCCAGTCATAAGCGAAGCACGTGTGGGGCAACAACGGGAAGCATTATAAAATTGAGAAAAACGCACACCGCCATGAGCTAATGCATCGATGTTGGGCGTTTGGATCTCACTGCCATAAGCACCGATGTCAGAAAACCCCATATCATCGACCAGAATGATGATAATGTTGGGCTTCTGCTGCGCTTTTGAACCAATAGCGACAGAAAACAAAAGTAAAAAAAGGATAAGAATCTGTTTCATTTGTTTATTCTATTAATAGCTTCATTCCAAAACCTGGTGCATCTGAAACCTGTATTTTTCCATTTTCAATTTTATAACCACCATAGTCAATATCATCAGAGATGCAGGTTACACCTTCGATGGTTATAACATTTCCCAAAGCTGCAGCTAAATGTGTCACGTAATGAGTTTTAAGCATGCTGCCGAAAGTGTGAGGACTTGCCAACATATTATACGATTTCAATTGAGGCATTAAATGTCGCCAGCGTGTAAATCCAAACGAACGGATATCCGGCAGGTAGGTGTTCATAATCCCTTCTTTCCCCATTTTCATACACAAATCATGGTCGGTTCTCGCTTCACCATCGGCATAAAGTGTGTCTTTAAAACCATTCTTATCCATCCATTGACGCAGCTTTTTTCCATCTTCGTAATTCTCTCTAAAAGGTTCCTCGACCCACACCAAAGGGATGTCATCAATTCCTTTTAGAAAGTCTATTGTATCCTGAAGTGTATATCCATCATTTGAGTCAACCAGAAGTCCGATATCGGGGAAGTTCTTATGTATCTGTTTCACGATTTCTATGTCTTTCTTTAAACCGGCTGCGTGCGGATACCATTTTTTGCTTCTGCCAATTTTTACTTTTAATTGCCGATAACCATAGTCAATATCCCATTGGCAATTTTCAAGGATTTTATCTATACCAGCCGGATTATTTTCTGGCTCCATTTCGTCAAAACAAATCATACCACTATAAATGGGGGTGCTTTTTGTGCCCTTTGCACCAAGCAACTGATAAACGGGTTTATCCAGAATTACCCCCATTAAATCGTGTAGAACCAAGTCAAGCAAAGGACTTAAATCCTGTCGCATACCATTTTCCGGTGAAATTAGTTCAGACACCAATTTGTCTTCGAGCTGAAATAATTCTTCGTTACTCAGTTGGTTTCGACCAAGTGCCCAACCGATTGCTCCCTGGTCCGTATGTAGTTTGAAAACCTCATCAGATTTGTACTGACCATGATTATTTTTTAGTGCATTTTTACCCACATGTCGTGGCCAATGGTAATCGTGTTTTAGCCTTTCAACCTTTGTAATTTTGTGCTTTTTAAGTTCGGAGTACTTTTCGCCATTTATTCCGGCAAATAATTCAAAAGGTGACAAACAGGTGAGACCCGCTCCTAATGCTGTACTTTGTATAAATTTTCTTCGTTCCATAACAGTATTGTTTGAATATTAGACATCAATGGCAATATACACTGCCCAAATTATGTCAGAGTTTACTTCTTAGTCCAGATCTTAATTAACTGTTTTTCATCTCCCAATCCTTCAAATGGTCCAGGTGCAGGGTTTGATTTGTTCCTTGGATTACCGAAATAATCAGTATCAATTGCTATCGGTGAACCATCCGGATTTTCATATTTCATATTTGGAACAATGGCCTTTCCAAGTAAATCTGTTGTAATCAGATCTCTTTTAACATTCTTCGTCCATGCCGGATTGTTTGCCCATTCGATATAGAAACCATCTTCTTTTTCTATGATTTCTAAATTGATGTTATCCTTTTTCATTACCATTGGTCTGGCATCCTCTTTATAGGGTAAACAATCATTGATGTGCAAATTACCTCTCATTTTGAGTGGTAGTTTTTGGTTCTCATATTCAATAAAATCATTCCTGCTTTCGCCAAATGCCATAGAAGTGGTGTTAGGTACTGCAAAAATGTTGTTGTAAAAACGGTCATCACCGGGGAAATTCTCATTCATACCTGCAATAGTCACGGAATGAGGTTCTAGATATGGCGTAATACGTATGGTGCTCGCTATGGCAATCTGTTCGTCAAACAAGTTATGAACCAAAGCAGAACCTCTGGACCGGTTACAGAAGAATGAAGATAATATTATGTTATTCGCTACCAGGATTGGACCATGATTGACTTCAAGATACAGACCTGATTTATCGGTATCAAAGATCAGGTTGTTCCTGATTATTGCACCTTGTCCTAGCCAATCCAGCCATATTCCTCGGCCTTCCAAACCTATATGGTAAACACAATTATTTTGAATAATGACATCGACACCTCCATGTAATTTAATGCCCCCCTGTTCAAAACCGTCGAAGCTTTCATTTACATTTATGTCTGAGATCTCATTTCCTTCGATAAGTGAGAATGCAGCCCCCATATTTCCAACAATGCCTGCCTGACCGCAGTGTTGAATGCGATTATTTCGGATTGTATGGTGCCCGATATCTTTATTCCAGATACCATGTTCAGAAGCGTACTGGAAACCCGCGATCATACCCGGTGCATTCATGGGTTGCAAAGTATCAATCTCCTCTCGTCCGAGGCAAATTCCCACACATTTGGAATAAGAGATCATATTATCTTCAATGATCCAGCCTTTTGCCCAGTTGGGTCCTAGTAATCCCTTTTGTACCTGCGTAGGCGCTGCCCAATTTGTTGCAGCGTGCTGCATTGTAAAACCACGAATCGTAATGTAATTCAAGCCTGTTTTTTCAGGGAAGAAAATGGTCTGACGTACATTAATTTCTACTTCCTCTTCATTAGGATCTACTCCTGGAAATTGCGCTCGAATAGTCGTAGTTTTATCATCCACCTCTGCAAACCAAAAGGATATCTCACCCTTATTGGAAAGAAAATCTTGCTCAGATGTTGCTTCTTTTAACCATTTTCCATTTAAATAAACCGCACCGGTGTGATAATTTTTATCGCGGGAGAAATACCAATGACCGCCAATAGTGTCTGAGTAAGGATTATATTCACCAAAGAATTTATTTGGAAGCTTTTTATTCCAGATATCGCCTTCTACATTTTCCCATCCTTTGATAATCTCAGAACCTTTGATGATCACTTTTTCACCTTCAGCTGCCTTATATACAATTCGTCTTTCATCAGAATATCCACCGTGTTTTGGGTTGATACTTTCCCTGTAAACTCCCTCGTGCACAATTATGGTATTGCCGGGCTGTGCTAAATTCGCTGCTGCCTGTATGGTCAATAATGGTTTTTTTACTGTTCCAGTGTTTTTATCTGAGCCATTCTTTGCAACGTGAAAATTTCTTAGCAAATGACCATCGTCTTCCTGCTGCGTCATCCAGTCAGTGATTGCTGACTTTAGCTCATCTACCTTGGAAGCATATTGAGGGTCATTTGCCAGATTGTTCATTTCATACGGATCCTTATCCAGATCAAATAACTGGTATTCCGGGTGATACTTGTAACGTTGTACCATGTTTTGTGTATGCTCATCCGGGTGATCCTGTTCTAACCATGAACGATACAATAATTGCGGACACTTCGTAGTTTTTGCGAATCCAAAGTCGAAACCGTTAATAGATCGTATTCCCTGAATACTACCGGGAGTCATGTTCCAGATTAATTTATATCGCCCGTCGCATACGGCACGTTCTGAAAGATGCGGATCCACAAATTTAGCATCGTCACGGCTGTTATACACAAAATAGGCTTTGTCACGGTGTGTCTTGGTTTCTCCTTTAATGAGTGGTAGCAGACTTTTTCCATCAATATTATCTGGAACCTCACCACCGGCTGCATCAATTAATGTAGGAAGGATGTCGCAGTATTGAGCAAGAACATCTGTTTCGAAATTCGCTTTATACGCTTTTGGCCACTTCATTACACAGGCAGAACGAACACCCCAGTCATGCACGGTCCACTTACCGCCGGGCATTCCGGCTCCGTTTTCGTCCAACACTATCAGAACTGTATTCTTATCCAAGTCATGCTCATCCAGGAGAAACTGTGTCTTACCGACCTGCTCATCAAACAATCTGATCTCTGCTAAATATTCACGAAACAGCCTCCTGGTTTCTTTTGTATCTGCAAGATGCGGTGGCAGCTTAAGCTCATTGAGTTCCCAAGGCGAAGTGTCGCCGGCCTCCCAGGGTGCATGCGCATGAATTGATGCAATCACTAAACAGAAAGGTTGATCCTTATCCCGGGTAACAAACTCTTCAACACCTTCCCAGCTTTCACGTATGGGAGAAGATTTGGTGCAACCTGGTTCAAAACCTTTAATTATTTCAAAAGGATACACAGATTTCGGCTTAAAATGGGTTTTTCCTGTTAGTCCGACCCGATAGCCCAGTGTTTCCAAATGCTGTACAATACTTAAAGTACCTTCGTTAGTAGCCATATGATTTCTATAACAGCCGTTTCGTTGAGGTTGCAGTCCGGTATATAATTCTGCCCTGGTCGGAGCACACATGGCCTCAGAGACAAACATGTTTGTAAAACGCACTCCTTCTTTGGCTAATTGGTCGATATTTGGTGAAGTATGGGGATTCTGAGAACCATAACACCCAAAATCATAGGCACTGATATCATCACCCAGAATAATTAGGAAGTTGGGTTGTCCTTTTTTGGCATGAACTTGAAAAGAATACAATACAACTACAACAACAGTAAAAATACTTTTTATTAAAAGTCTCATTTCTTGTCTTTTAAAGATTACAAATTCTTATTCAGACACTCTGGCACAAGGTCTGGCACTTGTTTTTAATTCATTTTCGTATGCATCCATCATTTTCAGAAATTTTTCCACTAATTCAGGATGTTTATCTGCTAAATTCCTATCCTCCGGCAAGTTGTTTTGAATATCAAACAATGAAACAGGCAGTTTCATATTTTTATAATTTCCACCTTTACCATTAACGCCAGCTTTGGCAACAATCCGGTAAGGATGTGCCCTGTGGAATTTCCATTCAGGAGTTCGCATGGCAAAGAGCTCTTTTCCCCTATAAAAATATAAGGCTTCATGAGGTGTTTTTGCATCTGCCTCACCATAAAGCAAAGCTTGAATGTCCTTGCCATCAATTTTGTTTTTTGGCAAACGTCCACTGGCAATATTTACCAATGTCGGTAGTAAATCCATGGTAGATGCCATTTCACTGCATATTGATCCCCCGGGGATCTTATCTGGCCAGCTTATAACACAGGGAACACGAACACCACCATCAAAGGTCTCAAACTTACCTTCGCGAAGTGGATTTGCTGTCCCTCCATGTTCTCCAAAAGCCAGCCAGGGGCCATTATCGCTTGTAAAAATAACGATGGTGTTTTCCGATAACTTCTGTTTTTTTAGTGTTTTCATAATTTCACCCACCGACCAGTCGATTTCCATAATTACATCGCCATAAATTCCTTTTTCAGATTTCCCTTTAAACTTATTGGAAACGTAAAGCGGAATATGCGGCATACTGTGGGGCAAATAAATGAAGAAAGGATTATTCTTATTTCGTTTTATAAACTCAATGGCATATTCGGTGTACTGCGTGGTAAGTAATGACTGATCGGTAAGTATTTCTACTGTGTCGGTGCCATTTAACAATGGTAAATCGGGATAAGCTTTGGTTTTTAGCGGCCACATATCGTTGGAATATGGCAGGCCAAAGAACTCATCAAAACCATGCTGTAGGGGCATAAATTGTGGCCCGTGACCGAGGTGCCATTTCCCAACACAAGCTGTTTTGTAGCCTACGGCTTTAAGCAATTCGGGTAGCGTCTCCTCCTGGGGGTTTAGCCCAGTCAACGTCATTTCTCGCTCCACGCCGTTTTTTGGTGGGAAAAGCACTGTTGGTATGCCCACCCGAATCGGATGACTGCCGGTTAGAAGTGCTGCACGAGAAGGAGAACACACAGGTGATGCGGAATAAAAATCGGTAAACTTGCGTCCATTCTTTGCCAGGTCATCAATGTTCGGTGTTTCGAATCCATCTGCACCAAAGCAGCCGATATCTGAGTAGCCCAGATCATCACAAAAAATAAGGATGATATTGGGTTTTTCGATATCCTGAGCAAAGAGGTTATATCTTCCAATTAATAAAAATAGAAAAAGCAAAACATGTCTTTTCATGAGTTATTATATTATTATTCAAAACACCCAAAACTCCAACTATAGCTTAATCATCAACTTCGCTGTAAATACATTCCTTCCCTCAACAATGCGGAGCATATATGTGCCTGGTGCAATAGATGATATTGGAATGGTCAACTGTTCATCAAAAGACTTATAATTTGCGATTACACTTCCCGAAGAGCTGATTAATTCGATTGTTGCACCCAAAGGAAGCTTGCTTACATGAATATGCTCATTAGCCGGATTTGGCCAAATATGTATCTGATTTGTACTGAGTATTGAGATTGACGATAATGGGGATACAACAGTTATGGAAAAAGATTGCTCTGTTGTATCTACTTCATTTGCATACATAACTATCACCTCAAAGGTTCCGGAGTCTGCAATCTGTGGTGTACCATTCAACATACTATTTTCCAGGATAAGCCAATCCGCTTCAGGCGAACTCCCAAACGATAATTTTCCTTCTCCCTCAGTCTCTATTGAATAGCTGTATGTCTCACCTGCTGTTACATTCTCCACAGGAGTGGAGGTAATGGCAAGAGGAACCCTTTCAGTTACCCAAAGTGTAAAAACCTGCGTTGTGCTTTCCAGCTCATTCTCAAAAGTGATATGTGCCTCAAAAGACCCCACATCTTCGCTTGAAGGCGTACCGGTCAATGTATTTCCTTCGAGGCTAAGCCATTCAATCCAGACATCCAACACGTCATTATCAAACGAGAGGGTTCCGGTTCCGGTCGTGGTGATGTTATAATTGTATGGTTCTCCTATATACGCTCTTTCGACCGGGCTTGATGTTATTTCAATAGGTATATTAGGAATTACAGTAAGGGTAAACACTTGTATACTCGTATCCTCTTCACTTGTAAAAATGATTCTGAGATCAATCCTACCCTCATCAAAACTTTCTGGTATACCACTCAAAACACCATTTTGTAAGGTCAGCCAACCGGCCTGTGGTATGCTTTCATATGAAAGTGTTCCACTACCAGATGTTTTGATAGGGTAGTGGTACATGTTATCAACCTTTGCCGTTTTAAGAGCTGTAGACATAATGAAGATACTTTTCTTAATACTTATAAACCGGATGCTGTCTCCATAGAGATTGATTTCGTAGCTCGTGCTGTCTGTTTTATCTTCGGAGGTTACCATTACATAGTCACCCAATTGCAGCAAACCTGCTACTCTTTCAAGCCCATCTTTACGCTTTAATCTCATGTTTGCATTCCCTGAAGGGTACAGGTAAGGCATGAAGGTAGAAACTGCATGTTCAGTAGTGGCACCAGTGATGGTTTTTTCCTGCTGATTAACTGTAAATACATCTGAGGTAAGATACGCATCTGAAGCACTTGCAGAAGGTATGAGTGCGTAGCTGGCAGTAGAACCATCTTCGGCAACGACCTCAAAAAACACGCCATTATATACCCTTGTGGCAATCGGTTCCGTGACAGAAGTATCCATGCTGCTTGTTACCAGGGGCACCATGTTATCGTTGGCATCGATTACATTCATATATGCTGATGAGTCACATTTGACTCCATTAAAAACTTCAGCAATAGTAACCGTATGATCAAATCCTGTAAGACTGAGATTTGTATTATCAACGGAGATTCCTGAACCGTCCACAACAGTAAGGTCTGTATTACTATTCAATAAGCTGTTTTCCATCACATATTTTGTACGATTTAATCCGTTTGCCGAAACTACAATTACCGAGTCACCGCTTGCCATGATGTCATCGTCTGCTTTTTCCCCTTCATGATCCTTTATGGTAATAATTTGCAAATCATTGGCTTTTATGAGCTTGGCAATAAAATCGACAACTAGTGTGTCTGATATATCTCCTGTTATATGTAAATCACCTTCAAAGCCTGGATCTATATGATAGACATTGGAAGTTACTGTAGAAATATGTGCAGTAAAATCATCTGTATTGTGGAAACCCAGGTAAGCTCCCATTGTATTACCCACTTCTTTCCATTCTGTAGGTGTATTAGAATTTCTGCTGTGATGCATCCAGTCACTTGAGTCGGGATCAGCGTAAAAACCGCTATTGGCCAACAATATTCCACTTTGAACATACGGTTTACGAATCAGTCTGGATCCATTCCTATACACAACACCGGCAATGATATTCCCCATACTTGCCAAATCCCATTGTACCCGATCAATCAATTTATAATCTTCCAGGCTTTCCCATATCCCTTTTGTACCGTTCAGAATAGAATCATTTAATATTTTATAGAAAAACAGGGCCCGGGGGAAATTGTATTCTGCAACATTTTTACCCTGCACTGCATTAGGAAAGGCTGGATTATTAACAAGGTTCACATCCACAATATCATCTGTTGCGCCTTCCTGAAGAACCACCTCAAGATCAGCACTTCCACTTATTAAAGCATCGCCATAAGAACCAATCAGAAATACCTCGCCAGCAGCAACCTGAGCATTTACGTTGTTGTCGGGAATTATACCACCCTCGATACCATTTGTCCAGTTACCATTTGCTTCAATGTTGTATTTATATCCCGGCACGTAACAATAATTAATACCCGAACTGTCTCCAGCCATCCCCTGAAATCCTGATAGAACCTCACTCTCACTGCTTTCAACAGGCACATTAAGCAGAAGATACCGACTCAGATCCAGGGAGTCGGTTGTATTATTGGGATTGTATATTTCGATATAATCATCATGATTATGTCTGCCGAGAATTAGCTCTGAGATAAAAGGCTCTGAATTGACAGCCTGTTCGGCACCTATTAGTTTAAACACCACCTTATACGTCGATTTCAGGGTAGTATCGAATGCTGAGCAAATGGTAAATGTAGTGGTTCGTTCTTCCAATGTACCCGTAAGAGAAGCGGCTCTGTCAACAGTTAAGCATGCGCTTAGAACCTGCGGGGTAGCAGTAAGTGCCGGAACCTTTTTATAAGAAACAGGTAAATCGATTGTATAGTGATATCTATCATGTGCAAATTCGGGCAGTGTATCTTGTCTCATATCTTCCCATCCGGCAAACTCACTATTCTTGTTATAATCGGGCCAGGTAATTGAGGCCAGATTGATATTATTCATGAAAGGATATTGAAGATGGCCCATCGGAAGGTTCTGCACATTAATTTCCGGCATAATGGATACAGCATAGTACTCTTTGGCAAAAGCCTCGGCCTCAGCCATTGTGGTAACTACCTGTAAATCGTACGGCATCCAGTTGCTTCCCGGATACCAATA
>JAGLSB010000136.1 GCA_023135955.1 Bacteroidales bacterium
GGTCATGGGCCATAATGGACTGTATTTTACTACTAAATTCAATTCTGGATCTCAACTCCTCATTTTTAAGAGAAATTTCTTCATGTTGCTTCTGAATCTCTTTTTTATCAGCATTGCTTTCTTCTGTTCTCTTCTTGATGCGTTCTTCAAGATTTAGATTCAAATATTCTATTTCAAAATTTAACTTTCCCAGTTCCTTGTAAGCCTTTACCCATGAACGAATCATTAATAATACATGAGTAAAAATAAATACCTGCAGGGCAAAATGAATGGTGTAATCGTTAAAAATTCCTGGGGCAGAAGCTGAAACCCTGATATCGTTTACTAAAGCAATTAAAAAGATTAATAAAGCAGCAAAGTAAAATTCATCTGCCTCGTTACGCTTAAAAATATGAACAAAACTTATGATCAAATAATATGTAAAAAATAGTAAAATAACTGGTTGAAAATAAAACATAGTAAAGGCAAAATACGCCGGTTCTAATACAATTACGAAAAGACAAATCAGGCCTATGACAACCGTATTCAATTTTACTATAATTTTAATATTTTTTCCTGGATATATGTTCAGAAAATACCAGGAACCAAATACGAAAGCAATGTAAGTTCCAAGATATTCAAGTCGGATTATCCACTCCCATGGCGGATTACTGAAGATTTGTATTGCAAATGTATCTGTTGATAATATCCTTAATAATAAGCCAAACGAAAACAGTGAAAAATATAAGGCTGACTTATTTTTTGGGTAAAAAATGAAGAATGCCAAGAAAAATAGAAAGAATGATAATATAAAACCAATAGTAATATGAACTATTATGTCGTAAATTTTCTTCTGGTGAATTAGTCTTTCAGATCCTCCCATCCTTATTGATTTCCAAAATCCTCCTCTTCTGTGCTTATAATTAGACACGTGAATTATTAACTCAATTTTCTCTGAATCTGGGTGGAAAATATAGATTTTCGGTTTATATCCCGGTTCAGCCTGATCGGAGTTTATACCAACCTTTCCATTCCTTGCAACTCTTTCATCATTTAAAAACAGCACATAAGAATCATCAAAGATCGGGATATCTAATGCGAGATCATCTTCTAAGATAGTAGTTGGTAATAATATTGATAATGAATAGCTTCCATAACCTTTTCCGGGTAGAGCTTCAGTATCAATAAAATATTCTGACCAATAAGAAGGAACGTCAACAATTAGTGGACTTTTAATTTCATTTCCATTAGTCAATATTGTGTCTGAAATAAATACCTGCCAGTAAAACTTCCATTCACCGTCTAAAGTAATTATACCTTTCCCATCCCAGTTTCTAAGGTCAAGAATTCCATCTCTCGCTTTTGGTGCTCCAAATAACTGAATTACAATTAGAAACAAACTTAAAGCCAGAAAAGATCTTTTAATAATTCTATTCAATTTTCGCCTTTTATTAAAGTAAAACATCTTCATCTATACGTAAAGGTGTTAAAAAAGTTTAATCAAATGCACCCATTATTAATATAACTTAGTCTGTAAAAAAGAAACATTCCATCAAATGTATACGTATAAGTGTAATAATAATGATTATTATTGTAAGTAAAGTTAATTAATGAAGAATTTTTGGAAAATAAAACAGTTCTATTTTGAGACCAATTATAGGCATAAGAAATACGAAATACTTTCAGGATTTCGATTGCGTGTTGTCTTTTTGCTTCTTTTTGCTTTGTTTTTTACTTATAATTCTTCAGCCCAAATTTATATCGATAGTGAAGGTACAGTCTCAACTTGTTCTGATTTATTCTATGATTCTGG
>JAGLSB010000137.1 GCA_023135955.1 Bacteroidales bacterium
TGTCTAAAGGAGGGGAGTATTTTTCTATTCATGCCTGGTAAAATTTTCACATATTTTTTATGAACTATTGTGAGAAGAAAAATAAGAAGTTGCAATTTTTCTTATCTTTATAAAGTTATGAAATCTTTTCCCAGGATGGAATAAAAGATGACTGATGAAAAATCCATAATAAAAAGGCTTAAGGCTGGTGATATGGCTGCCATTGATGCCATTTATCATTCGTACAATAAAAAATTATATTCCTTTATTTTCAGCCTTCTGAAAGACCATAAGCAGTCAGAAGATTTGATTCAGGATATCTTTGTGACTTTATGGGAAAAAAGAGAACAAATCAATCCGGATCTTAAGTTCGGGAATTACCTGCTTACCATTTGTTACAATTCTGCCCGTAAGTATTTCAGGAGAAAGAAGATCGAGAATAAAGTAAAAGATTATCTATTGAAAAATTCACCTGAAAGTATTTCAGAAACTGCAAATACTGTCATTTACAGTGAGTTGATGGAAATAGTAGACAATGCCGTTGAAAAACTTCCACCAAAGCGAAAGATTGTTTTTAAGCTCAGTCGCCATGAAAACAAGCAAATAAAAGAGATCGCCGAAAGTCTGAGTATTTCACCCCGGACTGCAGAATCCCACCTTTCCAAGGCTCTTAAATTTATCAAACAGGAATTGGAAAAGGAAAATGCAATCCTTCTGGCCTTAATGTTTTTCTATCTTTTAGTAGTTTAAATCCCCGCGAAACCTATACTTAGTATTATTAATTAAAACAAAATCACTCTTCAGAGTAAGTGTTTTGTCCGCTTAGTGGATATATATAATACAAGCGATCAATAATTATTGTATTAAAGGAAGTAGTATAATAAACAACTATTGATATTTCATAGGATGAACATGTGTGATTATCGATGAAGAGATGCATGAATACCAGACGGAAATGATATAAATATTAATCTTAATATTATAAACATGAGAAGCAAATTCATATAGCATAGGCTCAGGGTTAGGAGGAATATATCCAACTAATTTCTGGGCATACATTATAGTTATATAACAAAATATTAAACCCACTAAATAAAATAAATATGAAATCGAAATTATACACAAAATTAATAATGGTTATTTCAACCATTCTAATGTTCACTTATATCGCAACTGCACAAAACACCACTATTTCAATTCAAATTTTGAACGATGCTGATGATGTTGAAGAAGCTACTGTAGTTAACGGGGATGACCCAGCTGGAACTATAGATATTGATAGCGGTGATTTGGAATTTATAAATGAAGACGTCCTGCAAATTGTGGGAATGATTTTCAGGAATGTAACCATTCCTCCAGGTGCAAACATAGTCAACGCATATATTCAATTTACATCTGACAAAGAGCTTGGTGGTGATTCCATACTTTGTGAATTATATGGAGCAAGTGAAGCTAATGTGGCTGCCCCTTTCACTGAGGATCTTTTTAATGTTTCCATTAAGACAAGCACTATAGCAACAGTGGCCTGGAAACTGGGACCATGGGGAGTTTTTGGTACTGCGACCGAAGCAGAACAAAGCCCTGATATTAGCACTATTATACAAGAAATTGTTACACTTGACGGATGGGCCTCAGGAAATAATCTTATGATCGGAGCCAGGGGTACTTTACCAGGGAAAATAGACAACAGGGAGGCTGCATCATTCAATGCAGGACCTGAATATGCTCCTATACTGAATGTTACTTATAATACATATCCTGTTGGGGAGAATTCAATCAACGCCGAATTCTCAAAGTCAATTTATCCAAATCCAACAGAAGGTAGTTTTAATATTATGAATCCTTCTACAGATAAATTTAGTTATTCAATTTATTCTGTCACAGGGAAACTGGTTATTAGCAGGGATAATATCACAGGTTCGGAAATTGCTGTTGATATGTCTGGTTTTGCAAAAGGAATGTATTTAGTTGATGTAAGAAGTGCAGAAAAAACAGAAGTGCACAAACTAATGCTTAAGTAATAATTTACTGAAGTTTTCTGGCTGATAATTTATCAGCCAGAAAACTTTATTCACTATTAAACACCTGTGATTAAATATCAAATAGAACCTTGAGATATTAATTACATCAAATCATTTTACGAAGTACGTGTTTTATCCCCTCTGTGGATAAACATAAATACAAATGATGATTAATCAAAGTTGAAAAAATGGAGCAGGATTGTAATAAAAATGAGATTAAATATTCTATTTTAAAAAATTACCTTGAAGGTGAACGCACTGAAGAGACTGATGAGATTAGGGAACAGATAAGTTTATGGTTTGAGAATCCCAGGTATCGGTTCAAATTAGAACGTTGCCTGACTGAATTTTGGAATGAAACAGATTCTGATGCAGTTATTTCTCAGACCGACCCTGATTTGATTCTCAATCGGATTCACCACAGAATCAATCTTTTACAACCAAAGAAAATTTCTCTTAAAAAATTCGGTCAAAATATACCTGCCATCAAGCTCAATACAATCCTGAAAAATCTTTTCAGGGTTGCTGCCATATTTCTACTTCCGCTTATGGTTTATATCGGATGGGAGATTATAGATCAGAAAATGTGGACAAAGAGTCAGAACGAGATTGTTTATAATGAATTTTTTTGTCCCATGGGTGTGCGGAGTCATTTTGAGCTGCCTGATGGTACTTCTGGCTGGCTGAACAATGGAAGCAGTTTGAAGTACCCGGTCAAATTTCTCAACAATTATAGGGAGGTTGAACTAATTGGAGAAGCCTATTTTGATGTGAGCCATCAGAAAAACCGACCATTTATCATCAATACAGACGGTTTGGATGTTAAGGTTCTGGGAACCAAACTGAATGTACAGGTCTATCCGGATGAAAAGATTCAGGCATTTACACTGGAGGAAGGTTCCATCGAGTTAATCAAGTGGAATGAAGGAGAAGAGATAAATGTACTGAAAATGAAACCGGGCCAGCATGCTGTTTATACTAAGCCTGAAGATCAATTTGATATAGCAAACAAAAATCAGGCATTTAATGATGAAAATATAATTATTGTCGGTGACCAAACTATAAATAAAAGCTCTGGTACAACTGAAAGGATTAATGCACTTGGAGGAAAGATCGATATCGGATTTGAAAAAATATCACAATATACTGAATGGACGAATGGGAAACTTGTCCTCCGTAATGATCTGATGCCAGTAATGTTAAAAAGGATTGAACGCTGGTACAATGTAAAGTTTAATATTACCGATGAAAGAATCAATCAGTATAGATATTGGGCAACTCTTGAAGAAGAGAACCTGGATCAGGTTTTAAATATGTTGTCTCTAACTGGTCCATTTACATTTAAGAAGAAGTTAAGAGAACAACTGGACGATGGTACTTTTAAAGTACAGGAGATCGATATTATTATGAAAAAATAACTAATCTAAGATATGTCATAGCCATAAAAAACGTCAGGAAAGCGCTGACACACTTTCCTGACTGATTTAGCATTAATTCGTGAAATAAATTCCTGGCATACAGTCAGGCAAATAAATCAAACGCTAAACTGGTATAAAAATATGAAAAAAACCCCTAAACAGTCCAGAACGATAAATAAATCGTTTTGCCTTTTAAAAATCCTTAGAATCATGAAACTAAGCTCTCTCCTCCTCGTCATTACGGTTCTTCAAGTGTTTGCAACAGAGACCTACTCACAGGATACTAAACTAAGCATGGATCTTGGTGAAGCAACTGTTGAGCAAGTGTTAAAAGAAATAGAGAATAATAGTGAATTTCATTTTCTTTTCAACCAGGAGCTGGTGGATGTAGCCAGAAAGATCCAGGTATCATTCCAGGATCAACAAATAGATAAGATATTGGCAAGTGTATTTGAAAGTACAAATGTTGATTTCTATGTGATGAACCGCCAGATCATATTATCTCCCAGGGAGTATCTGGCTGGTGTTAAACAAATGCAACCAGGCGTAGTTACCGGGACTATTATTGATGAAAATGGAGATCCAATATTTGGTGCAACCGTAATCGTCATGGGAACAACTATTGGAACAATTACTGATATAAATGGAAACTTTGAGATAGAGGTTCCTGAAGATGCCGAAGTCATTCAGTTTTCTTTTATTGGAATGATTACTCAGGAGGTTGAAATTGGTAATCAGGTTGTTTTCAATATAAGCTTGTCTGAAGACACTATTGGGCTTGAAGAGGTTGTCGTTATTGGTTATGGAACAGTGAGAAGAAGTTCTTTGACTGGTTCGGTTGCTACTTTAAGAGATGAAAAACTTGGCCAGGTAAGTGTTGGAAGAGCTGATCTAGCGATAATCGGGATGTTACCAGGAGTAAGCGTGAAGCAGACATCTACAAGACCTGGAGATGCACCAATAATAAGAATAAGAGGTGTTAGTTCCATTACAGGGCTTAATGATCCACTGTATGTTGTAGATGGTGTTGCTATTAATGGTGATCTTAGTACTATAAATTCAGGAGACATTGAATCTATAGAAGTCCTTAAAGATGCTTCTTCTGCCGCTATTTATGGCTCCAGAGCTGCTGCGGGTGTGATTTTGGTTACCACAAAAAGAGGAACAGGTCTTGAACCTACCTTCACTGTAAGCTCCTACACTGGCGTAAAAACACCTGCTTATCTGGTCGATGATTATCACAATGCACGAGAGGCATTTGACTATGCTGTAAAAGTCAGTGATTCTAACTGGCTTCTTTCCGGAGGAGATCCCAATGTCCCAATATATGACAGGCCTTCATATTATCGTCCTGATAGTCTGTATATTAACCTTGGAGACACTGATTGGCAAGATGAACTCCTAAGAAATGCCCTGATGCAGAATTATGAAGTATCCTCGAGTGGCGGTACTGATAAAATCAAATACTATATATCCGCCAACTATATGGATGAACAAAGCACTTATATTGTTGGAGAATACAAACGTTTTACAGCTCGCGCTAATATTGATGTTCAGGTGAACGAAAAACTAGCTATGGGTATTACCTTAAGCCCGTCCTATTCTCATCAAAGAAGAAATGACCCCACAATGGCAGATATGTGCAAGTATCCACCATATATTCCTATTTATTTACCGAACGGGGAAATAGGTGATGACGGTTCGAGATATGCTGCTACTTTGGACTTTTTCACAAGCCCATATATTACGGGAAAAAACCCTATTGCAGAATCCATTGGTATAAAAGATACCTACGAAAGGCTTGGCGGGTTCAGTAACCTATTTCTAAATTGGGAGATCCTTAAGAACTTAAAATTAAAAACCTCTTTAGCTTTTGATTACCAAACACTTCGTAATCCTTTTTTCTTAACAACTTATGCAACTAAGGCTGAGCGAACAGAAGCAAATGTCAATTACGATGAAAATATAAATACATTAAATGAAAACACTTTAAACTACAGTAATACTATTGGTCAACATTCATTTGATGTGATAGCAGGAAATTCCTTCCAGAAGAATACAAATACTAACTTGTATATGAGTGTACAAGACGGCTCAATCCCCAATAATAAAATTGAGACATTGAATGCAGGTATTGTAAACGATGGGTATACTTTCGTGGGTGAATGGGGATTAATATCCTACTTTGGAAGAGTAAATTATGCACTTGCAAACAAATATCTTCTTTCAGTTTCTTATCGGCAAGATGGCAGCTCAAGATTCGGGGAAGATAGAAAATGGGGTTCATTTCCTGCAGCCTCTATAGGATGGAGAATCTCTCAGGAGGAGTTTATGGCAGATCAGGATTTAATTAATAATTTAAAATTAAGAATGAGTTATGGATTAACAGGAAGAACACCGGGAGGTTTATATGATCCAATTGCCAGAATTCAACAAGGTTATAGTTATACCTTAGGAGGTGGTGACGGAAGCAAATATATTGGTGCTACACAAGGAACTTTTGGAAATTCTGAATTAGGATGGGAAAAAACAAAAGAACTTGATTTTGGAATTGACCTTGGATTATATGGTGGTCGGATTGCTTTGGTAGCAGATTTTTACAGAAGATTAACTACCGATCTGCTGTTGGCAAATCCAATTCCTGCTATAACAGGATTTATTGCGACAACTACTAATATTGGGGAAGTTAGCAACACAGGAGTTGAATTCCTATTAACAACAAGAAACATGGTAGGAGAATTTAAATGGCTAACCAGTCTGAATTATTCTAAAAATATAAATAGTGTCGAAGGATTGGGAGATTTGGACCAATTGCCTTTGACTGCATCAAAAAAAGGAATGTGGTTTCTTACTGAAGTTGGAAGGCCCATCGGTCTGTTCTATGGATATAAACAAACCGGTGTATGGGAAAGCCAGGCAGAATTGGATGCAAATCCATTTTTCCCAGGATCAAAACCTGGAAGTATTAAAGTTGCCGACTCTAATGATGATGGAGTAATTGATCAAGATGACAGGGTGATTTTAGGGGATAATAAACCTGATTTTGAATTTGGGATAACAAACAGCTTTAGCTATAAGAATTTTGACCTTTCGATTCTTGTTAATGGTGTAATAGGTTTTGATGTATGGAATATGGAGTTATCATATTACAGAGAGAATAGGCTGTATGTTACAGATAATCAATGGTTTTCTGAAGATGATATAGGAAATGGATGGACACCTTCAAACCGGAAAGGAGTAGACCCGAGGGATACAGACTTTTATATTGAAGATGGATCCTACTGGAGCATACGGAATCTTAATCTGGGATACACAATTCCACAGAATAGTTTTAAGAATAATCTATTTACAGGGTCAAGGATTTATTTTGCCGGTTTGAATTTATATGTGCATAAGACTAAGGATTTTCATTCTTATAATCCTGAAGGTTTGACAGATTATGAATCGGAAGCAACAAGACCCGGTGTCAACTTTGGTTCAGAACCATTGTACAGAACGTTTACATTTGGAATAAGTCTGGTTTTTTAAATCCAAATTAATAATAAAAAACTATGAAAAAATTAATAATATTTATTTCAATTATTTGTCTCACAGCATGTGAGCATGAAATTATAAACCTGGCTCCTGTTTCTGAATTAGTTACTACAAACTTTTATGAGTCTGAAGTAGATTTTAATAATGCATTAATTTCAGCTTACGATGTTCTTCAGGAGAAAAATGAGATAGATTTTATCATGAGTGAAATCAAGTCTGATAATGGCACTGAGATGAAATATCAATATGAATGGGATATCGACAATTTTAGTGTCAGTTCTACCAATGAATTAGTATCCGAATTTTGGAAATTAGCTTATAAAGGTATATTTCGCACTAATATTATTTTGGATAAGATAACTGATGCCGATTTTCCTGATCAGCAAAAGAACACAATTATCGGACAGGCAAAATTTATCAGAGCATATATTTATTTTGATTTAGTACGCTATTTTGGAGAGGTTCCTCTTACAGCAACTGTATTGAAGTTGAGTGAATCTATCGAACACAAAAGAAACGCGATTGACGAAATTTATGAATTAATTGTGAGCGATTTAAAGGAAGCCGCATCATTTCTTCCATCAGTTTACGCAGATTCCGATGATATTGGTAGGGTAACGAAAGGTGCTGCAAATGCTATGCTTGGAAAAGTATATCTTACTAGAAAAATGTATTCTGAAGCAAAAACAGTTTTAGAAAAAGTTATGGGTGATGCAAATGCAGGATATCAGCTTTTGCCTGTTTTTGATGATGTTTTCTCTCTTGAAAATCAGAACAGTAAAGAAATCGTTTTTGCTATTCAATATAGTAGTGGTACAGGACAGGAGGGGAACGGTTTTATGAAAATTTTTGGTCCTATCAACGCCCTGGCTGATGTTAGTCCGGGTGGGGGTGCCGAACACAACATACCAACCGCTGACTTAATAAATGCTTATGAAGAAGGTGATACCCGAAAGGCCGCTACTTTAAGCGAGTATGTTGCTGTAGGAACTGATACGGTCAACACTCCCTATAACAGGAAATATTTAGTTGATCAAAATGTAAGTGACTCCGGTCTTGATTGGCCTGTTATCAGATTTTCAGATGTAATCCTGATGTATGCTGAAGTACTGAATGAACTGGATGATCTAACAGGAGCTATAAGCCAAATAAATAAAATAAGAGAACGAGCATTTGGTGATCAGCTTCATAATTTTGATGGAACTTCTATTCCAGGTAAAGAAGAATTCCGGATAAAGGTTCTTAACGAAAGAAGGGTGGAGTTGGCTTTTGAAAATCATAGGTGGTTTGATTTAGTGAGAACTGACAAGGCATTGGACTTTCTCCAGGTCGAGAACAGATTGCAGGATTGGAGAACAGGTAATATTTTAATTTCTTTGCCTCTTAACATGAAGGCCTACCAAACTCTGTATCCAATTCCACTCAGCGAAATTGAAATCTCTAATGATAATTTGACTCAAAATACTGGCTATTAATTGCATGTGGAATCTTGGACGAATTAAAAAAAATTAACCTTACTATTCACATATGAAATAGCAAATGAATTTATTTTAACCTTAACCAGATAAAATCATGAGTAGAAAAGAAACAATTAACAAGAACAGTATTAAAAGGAAATGTGCCAATAGAACTATTGGGAGCATACTTTTAATAGCTGTTGTTTTAATTCTAAATGTATTCCAGGTATCTGCTTCTTCTCAACAAGAGAAGACGATTACAGGTACGGTCACAGATCAAGCAGGTTCTCCGATTCTGGGAGTATCTATTGCTGTTGTAGGTACAACAGCAGGGGCAATTACTGATTATGAAGGTAATTTTTCTATTATATTACCAGAGGGAGCCACAACTTTATCATTTTCTTTTATTGGAATGACTAGCCTGGAAGTAGAAATAGGGAACCAAACAGTTTTTAATGTTACTCTAGAAGAGAGTACAACAGGTTTAGATGAAGTTATTATTATCGGTTATGGAACACAAAAGAAATCTCACCTGACCGGGGCAATTTCAAAAGTTACGAATGACGGGCTGGAGCAAATTCCAACCTCCCGTATAGAAGAAGCACTGGTTGGAAAAATTTCAGGTGTCCATATTCAAATGGTTGATGCAACTGCTGGCTCTGCACCAACAATTCGGGTTCGTGGTATTGGCTCAATCACTGCTGATGCATCTCCATTAATTGTTATGGACGGCGTTGTTGTCTCTTCTGATTACCTTGGAAGTATCGACATGAACGATATCGAATCTGTTGAAGTGCTTAAGGATGCAGCTTCTGCCGCAATATATGGATCACGTGGAGGAAATGGTGTGATTATGCTTACTTCAAAAAAAGGAACTCCAGGGAAGACAAATTTTACTTTTAATGCTTACAAAGGTGTTAAATATGCCTTTCCTAAACGGAGATACGAACCATTTTCCACAGTTAGCCAATGGAAAGACTTTGTTCTTGATAATAACGGTGTTCTTACAGATCAAATGAAATATATAGAATTATTAGGTACGGAAAGCAACTGGCCTGATGTTTTCTTTGATGGAGGTGCTATTGAAAGTTATTCACTAAGTGCCAGGGGAGGTGATGATAAAACAAAGTTTTCTATCTCAACAAATTATCTTCGGGATGATGGGGTTCTGTTGACAGATAATTTTAAGAAGATGAATTTCAGGTTAAATCTGAGCACAAAACCGAATAAAAGAGTTGAATTTGGTGGTATGCTAAATCCTTCATATTCAAATCAGCGTTTGTTCGCAGATGATATTCATGCCGTATTGAGAGTTGCTCCATGGTTACCTACTTACCATGATGAAAATACTCTTCAATACGTCAGAAGTACCTTTGATGTAGAAGTTGGGGATTATGCCATGGAAAGGCACTTCGATGGCTATATATTGCCCGGGAACACAGCGGGAACCACAATAAGTACATCAAGTAGTGTAAATCCTGTGGCACGTGTTGCTGAAAAGGAAGAATATGTTAATAATTTAAACTTATTCACAAATTTGTTTATGAAAATTAATATTGCACCTGGTTTTGATTTTACTGCCTCAGTATCAGCGTCATATAGAAATAAGCAGGAATCAGACTGGGCAGGGGAGAAATCTGACACCAGCGGTCCCTCTGGTATTGAATCAGCATATAATACTGGTGTTAATACACACCTGACAAATGAAAATATTTTCTCCTATAGCAGACTCTTTGGTAAACATGATATTAATGCTATTGCAGGTATGTCCGTAGAAAAATGGAATAATACATATTCTGAAATTGAAGGTACCGGGTATGCTTTTGACTTTATTCATACTATAAATGCAGCATCAGTGATCTCTGATGCAAGTACTGATATCACAGAGGAATCACTGGCAGCTCTTATCAGTAGATTTAATTATGCCTATGATAACAAATTGTTACTTTCTCTTAGTGCAAGGTACGATGGAAGTTCCCGTTTCGGAGTTGACACCAGATTCGGTTTTTTTCCAGCTGCTTCAGTCGGATGGAGAATTTCACAAGAGGATTTTATTCAAAACATTTCATGGATATCTAATCTTAAAGCACGGGTTAGTTATGGAGTTACAGGTAACAATACTGGCATCGGTCATTATAGTTCAATAGCACGTTTGGGAACAATTACTTCGATCATCAATGGCAGCAAAGTTTCTGGTTTTAATCCCCTAAACAT
>JAGLSB010000138.1 GCA_023135955.1 Bacteroidales bacterium
ATCATTCCACCAAAATAAAACATATCTGGCTGCACTATGTCCAATGCGCGATTTGCAATTAACCATCTGAAATTACGCATACTTGGTTCCTGTTCACCACCAGCAATTGGAACCGTTAAAGCGTCAGCCACTTGTTTTGTTTCCGGATACCAATCAAAAGGAACAGGCTCTTCATAAAAATCATATTTATACTCTTCCATTATTTTCCCAACCCTTATAGCTTCTTCAGCATCGTAAGATCCATTCGAATCGGCATAAATTGTCATCTCATCACCAAATGCTTCCCTTACCATGGGAATTAATTTTTCTGTACGCCCGGGAGGATAGTCTGCATTTTTACTCATTCGCCCGCCGACTTTAAATTTTACAGCTTTTGCCTGTGATTTTGCTACATATTCTTTTATTTTTTCTATTGATTCTTCTGCCGTTTTTCCACGATAATTATTTGCCTGGTACACTGCAACTTTTGGATTGTGAATTTCGCCAATTAATTCACCAATTGACTTGTTTGCAATTCGTCCGAGCATATCCAAAATAGCAAATTCAATTGTTGCCCATGGAACCCAAAGCGCAAGATTTTGTAATTTATAGTTACTCTTGTATACATAAAGCTCTTCAAAAATATTTTCTAAGTTGCGAGCATCCTTGCCAAGGAAAAAAGGCTGTAATCGAACATTAAAAATGGGCCAAACCGATTGTAGTTGAGCATTATTCCCAACCGAAATTCCTTCAGCGCCATCAGTTGAGCGAACCCGGCAAAGAAAGTTATCTTCAAAACGTAGCAACTCTAAAGTTTCAATAATTACCGGATCAGAAAACAGGTCTTTCTTAAGTACCGGTTTTGCAAGAATCTCATCTAGCACAGAGTAATCAACCTGCGAAGTTGTAGAATCAGTACTGCATGAATTTAGAGTGATTGCTCCGGCAGAGCCAAGAGCAGCTGATTTTAGAAAGTTGCGGCGGTTTTGTATCATGGTTATGATTTTATTTTTTTTATAATTTTACTAAAAAATATATAATATTCCTACTCAGTTGGTTTCCAGTTCTTGAAACACACAATGTTATATTATTAATGTATTGACAAACAATTTAATACACTAACTATGGAATACTGCCATTAATCTACAACAGAGCCTCCCCAGATTATGAAGAGCCAATAAAGCTCTTTTCATATCCCGGATACGTTTCTTAATATCGGTAATTATTCCCTTATTGACCATGTTAAAACCCCTAGCAACAGTGTCCTAATCGTGTTTGCTTTTTACTCATTCATCGATTGTTTTAAAAATTAGATCTTCACAGTGCTGAATTTGAATAAAACAACTGATCTACAGGGTAATAATAATTTGGGATGACTGGGGATAACTTTAGTTGAATTTTCCGTGGTCTGAAATTAGCGGTGTCATAATATTTTCTGAGATAACTTATTGGTTGTTAAAATAGCTGATTATAATTATATTTATAAACAGACTTTTGACAAAGAGACAAAAATGTTAAAGGTTATTGAACGATAGGAGGGTAAAAGAAATATTGATTATCATATGGTAAAAAAAATAACCAAGCCAACAGAAAAGAACCTCGTTTTTACATGGAATTGGCCATAGAGGCTATGAAAAATTCTGTTGATGAATCATATAAAAATACTCCTTGTCCAAAGGTTGGTGCAGTATTGGTATTTCCAGATGGCACCTCATTGAATATAACAACGGACTATTTGGCTAATCCTGTAAATACAAAGAAAGTTATGCCCGGGCCATTTCAGGAAATAAAAAGTAAAA
>JAGLSB010000139.1 GCA_023135955.1 Bacteroidales bacterium
GTCTAGAATTTAACAACAAAATCAACATAGGGAATGCCAGGAAAAATAAATTGCCCAATTCCCATTTCTCCAGTAATCTGAAAAAAGGCTAAATCAACACTCATGCGTTCACCAAAAAACCGAATTCCATATGAGATAACGGCACTTGTATAATTTCTCTTTTCATATTCTTCATCCAGGTACTTATAAGGGACAGTAAAAATCCAATTCTCTGTAACGAATGCTGTTCTTCGTGAAAGTCTGTACATACCACCTAACATGATTATCGGATATTTCAATACATCATCCTTATAATATGCATAACCAACTCCGAGACTTACATTATTCTCGCGATTACCAAATGTGCCAACTCCAAACAGAAGTCCAATATTAGTACGATTATTACTATATGCATAAACAGTGTCTACTATTGTCGTATCATATTGTGTGGGTGCATATCTAACAGGAATTGTTATTGTATCGGGAATGACATGTTCGGTCCTCTCAGGAATACTTGCAAATAAAAATCCGCCACCAACACTAGTCTTTTCAGAAAGATCGAAACCTACTTTAGGATAAACATAATAAGCTTGTGAATTAAAACCTTCACCGGGAATAATTGAAAATCCACCTCCTAATGTTAAGAAATCGGTTACTGCATAATTTACCGAAAGTAAAACCAGATAAATATCCTGAAAATAGCCAGTACCTTTGGGCATATTTCTACCTGTTGGCGCAAAAAAGTGTCTACTGTCATGAGGATTTGGCAGCCAGTACTTATTGATTTGCGACCCATCAGATTCGAGCTCTACAATGTCAATAATTCTCTTTTTAGAAATAGTTATCAGATCCAGATATTGGGTTCTCATTTTTATTTCCTTTTCCCGAACATCTATAATTTTTCCGGAGATGGAGGTTTCATCAGTTAATTTTACGACACATAACTTCGTTGAGTCTATTCCATTATAATCGATCGGCCTTTTATTGATTTGAGCCTTATATTCAAAATATTCAAATTGTGTTAAGGCTTTTTTCATTATTGTACCATCCTTGAAGTAAACTACCAGAAGTTTGGAATTATCAGAATTTTCGAAAAATTGAGCTTTTTCAAATTTATCGTCATCATATTCGTCAAAAAGACCATAAATATATCTTTCTTCAGCATCAATTACTTCTCCTACATTATTACTTATAGTTTTAAGTTTTGGCTCAACCTGAGCAAAGGATGTACAATGTATAAATACAAACAAGATTATAAGATTTTGTATTATAATTAGTTTATTCATGATTTAATAAAAATATAAATGGACCTTAAAGTTTTTAAGATTTTCATTACTTCTAAAATTTTATTACAAAATCTAAATATGGAATTCCGGGAATGAATAACTGTTGTGGGCCAATTTCTCCAAGGATATTTAAAAAAGCCAGATCCACACAAATCTTCTCACTAAAAAACCTAACTCCATATGATATAATAGCTGTTGGCTCATTATATTTTTGTTCATAGATTGATTCATAATCAATATGCTGAGATTGATAATTCCAGAACATATATTCCTGGTCATCATCAATCTCCTTCTTAAAGTCTATAACCGCAAACCAATTCTCAGAAACCAGGGCAATCCTTCTTGATATCCTGTACATGCCTCCTAACATAACAATTGGAGATTTTGCCGCTTTTCCATCAATTGCTCCATATCCAATACCCAGTGTAGCATTATTCTCTTTTGAGCCATATGTCCCTATTCCATATCCAATTCCAGCTCTTGACCGCTGCTTATCATCATCTTCATCATCATCAAAAGTTGGTCCGGAAGCATAGAAAATGCCTCCCCCTAAATTAATCTTGTCATTAACCTGAAAACCAATTTTAGGATTAAGAAATAATAATTGATCTTCTATATCCATAAATGGAACAAAAGACACACCTCCACCAATCGATATATTATTGGTAACTCCATAATTCACAAATCCAAGAAACAGGTAAATATCCTGAAAATAGCCCTCTCCTTTTTGTAAACTCCTGGCAGTTGGCGCAAAACAATGTCTTGTATCATTTGGATTTGGAAACCAGAGTTGATTTTGAAAATCACTTGCTGACATACTTTTTTCTACATCAAGAACTCTATTTTTAGGGATGGTAAATAGACCTAAATAATTAGTTTCAAAGACAACTTCCCTTTCTTTAATTTCCAGGAACCTACCATACAGAACAGTTTCGTCAAATAGCATAATGGAATACACAAAAGATGTATCAATTTCGTTGTAATTAATGATCTTTCTATTAATCTGTTTTTGATACTCATAAAAAGTTTCATCCGAAATTATCATACTCGCTATTTCTCCACTCTTCAAATATATTCTAATTTCTTTTTCACTATCACTTAGTTGAAAAAACTGGGCTGCCTGAAAATCTTCATCGGAATATTCAAGAAATAAGGCATGTTTCACTCTTTCCGTTGAATCAATTAATGTACCAACCAGGTCGCTTATTACAATAACTTTATGAATATTCTGGGAAACTATTAGCTGTGAAAATGCCCATAAAAATACTATAATAACTAACTGTTTTTTAAAGCATCTTCCTTTCATGATGGTATGATTTTTAGAGCTTAAGCCTTTAACTTAACAGGCAATAATCACACTGTCAGATTCTACTCAGGTTTAAATTTCTAATAACTAACAAAGAAAAAGTTTTATGTATGGTCCTATCGTTATTTATTCTATTACAATATAAACACTAATAAAAATGGTTATCATTTAGGCTTTAGAATAATAATGCTAACAAATTTATAGCAAAAGAAAGAGAATGTCAATAAAAAACAATATTCTGATGGCACTCAACATAAAGCCTTTTCTTCTTAGTATCATGCCTATTATTTTTGAAATTAATAATAATCGTCTTTTGAATAATAAAGGAAAAAATCCATCGCTCATCCTTTTTTACCAAATACAAACACTCCACTTAAGGCATAAGAAGTGTCTAGAGTGCCTTGAGTACTTATAGTTGGTAGGCATTTGGTTCTTTTGCAAGAAGCCAGTTTTCTGGTTTATTGTATCCTTTCTTTAAAGAATATTCCTTTGCCTGATGCATGAATGCCTGTAATCGAAGTTCTATTGCAGCATCTTGCTGACCATCATAAGCAATGTTTTCGTAGGGTATGTTATTATGATCTTTTTTAAACTTGTGAGAAACTGCTGCTACTACTGTTCCCGGCATGCAAGTGAAAGGCAGAATATTAACTATTCCTGAGATACCTGTTTTTGCCAATTCTACACAACTGCCAATATTAAGAACCGGATCACCATCATAATGCTTGTGAATATAATCTCCACAACTTCCCAATATTGCTTTAACTGAAATATCCCTGGAATCTTCAATAAAGCCATGAGCAGATTTGTATATCTTTCTCGCTGAGAAATCCTGAGAAAACTCTTGAATTTTTGATTTCAAGACCCCTTTATAACTACCTTTCCATAAACTATCTCTAGTGTATCGGTATGTGGAATAGACCACCCATTCTGAAAATGGAGCAATAAATGTTTCAGCACCAAAATTTTCAAGCCTTTCAATAATGTTTCCGCTGCAAAATTTATTATCGCGCATAAATATTTCGCCAACAACTAAAATTACCGGTTTTCTAGATCCATTTATTATTGAAATATCATTAAAATCAAGAGCTATATTATGCATTACATCAATCAAATCTTTTGACCCATTCTCAACACAAGTCATAATTTTAGCCATCGATGCCTGATATACTTTCTCTGTACTTCCTTTAACCAGTTCATATGGAATTCTTTCCTGTTTTAATTTCCTTAGAACATCAAAAGCTACGAAACCTTTCCAGACATTAAAACGAAATCTGGTTCCATGGCCTCCTGAAATATCTGCATAAGCAGTATCATTACTTGGGGAAATAATTTCAGCATCCTTAAAGCCCAATTTATCAAAAATTATTCTTTGCAATTTATTATATTGTCCAAACCTGCAGGGGCCATTATGATCGGGCATAAAGAAACTAACCTTAGCAGGATCGGTGCCTGGTTCCATTAATTTATTAAGAAAGCTTCCTGTAGTACATATCATAGGAAAGCACTCTCTTCCTGAAAGGTATTTCCTGCCAAGATCAAGGTCTTCCTGTGTCTGCATTGGAAGTGAATAGGAATTTATCCCCAAACTTCTGCATACAGCGGAAATTACTCTGGCTCCATCGCTCATGTAAGGGAAATAGAGAGTTCTTTCTCCAATTGGAGAAGATTTCATTACACCAGGTTTGAAAAATTCCTGCTTTTTCCTTTGTATTATTCTCGATCCTTTCAGACTGTCGAGAAAAGCTTCATAGCGAGTAATCATCCCGGCATCGGCACTATGTTCATCTATCTCAAGTTCGAGATAAGGTTTGCCGGCCATTTCTTCATGTACAAAATGCCCAAGGAAGGAATCTGGACCACAACGGAAGTTACCCATATAAATAGCATGTAAATTTTTATCGCCTGCTACTATTCTTGCTGCGGCAAGTATTTTCTGACCATTTGGCCAATACATTTGCGGGTAATCCCGCAATATATACTCGCTGCCAAGAGGAAGATAATCGATTGGTATTGGATAAACTTCCTGATTTATTAATTTATCCACCATACTAAGGTTAAGTGCAGGATCTCCGGTATTATAAGATCTTCCTATTATTACCATTGCCTCTTTATCAGGTGGCAGATTTTCCATTACCTCCAGTCCTCTTAAAACGATTTTATTTTCAAAATCCATTTGAGCCTTATCTGCTTTTTTAATTGCAGCTATAACCTTCTTTTTTGAAACGCCGAATTTCCCGACAATGAAATCGGAGAGTTCCTTATTCAGCACTTTACCGAAAAACCTAAAATTTAAGGTAGGGATTAGTAATTTGTTTATAAAAGCTTCATTATTTAATGCCCCTTTTACCATGAAAGGAAATGTTTGCACCCAGGGACAATTATAATTACTTGTTGGGTTATCTTTTTCAGTCTTGGAGTTAATTATAAATGGAGTAAAAATGTAATCTACATTCTTTTCCAGCAAATCCATTATATGACCGTGCATAAGTTCTACAGGAAAACATGTTTCGGCTACAATCGTTTCCAGTGATTTGGTAATAATATTATTATCTGATTTTGAGGAAATAACAACTCTGAAACCAAGATCTTCAAAGAATGTTCTCCAAAAAGGAAATTGCTGATAAAACAAAGTTAGAGCCCTTGGTATACCTATACTAATTCTTTCATCCTTTTCTTCCTCAATGTATCCATCCACGAGGAAATCAAACCTTTCTTCAAACAAATTTGGAATTCCTTCTCCTTTTCCTTTCCTGTCCTCCATATCCCACTTATCGCACCTACCACCATAATAAAGTGGTCTCTTTTCACCTTCAATCCTTACCCTTCTTATCTCGCACATATTGGAACAAGATTTACAAGTAAAATTATCTACCTTATAAGCTACTTTACTTATATCGAATCCCTTAAACTTCGTTTTACTTCCCCTGGATAAATGTTCTCTAGCTAGTATAGCAGCACCAATAGCACCAGTAACATCAAAATGTGGAGGAACAATTATTTTCTTCCCTGTTATTTTCTCAAAGGCAGCAACAACAGCCTTATTATTTGTAACGCCACCCTGGAAAAAAATATAATCTCCTATTCTTTTCTTCCTAACAACTTTAAGAATATAATTCTGAACGATAGAATATGCAAGTCCAGCAATGAGATTATCCTTTTCTACTCCTTTTTGCTGTTGGGAATTAAGATCTGAATCCATAAAAACTGTGCACCTGTCACCCAGATTTGCAGGTTTTGGAGCTT
>JAGLSB010000014.1 GCA_023135955.1 Bacteroidales bacterium
GTATCCGGACTTTCAATTATCCTGAAATGATCAGCCTTGCCACTTTCATCAAGGATAAATTTTAAAATAACAATAGCCTTTTCTCGTTCTAGAAAATCTTCGGGAAAGCGAATATTCTCTTTGATGTATTTACGGTATTTTTTAATTCCTATTACCGGGCTTGCTGGAATATATTCGGGTTCAAGAAACATTTTTTCTTTGACCGTTTCGAGATCGGTTTCTACACCACCCGACACATGAGAATAGGAGAAGGAATCTGATTGAAAAGTATTATAGCCCTCATTATTGGCAACAGCAAATTCTTCAGTACTCATTGAAACAGGAATGGCCGCTTTTTTTGCGCGGGAAGAAGATTTTTGGCTGGCAAAGGCTGTTTCAACGGCTTCGGTCATAGGTATAGAAATTTCTTCAGATTTTGTCGAAGCCTCTTCTTCAAATTCCTGAAAAGCAAACTCTTCTGTAGTCTCTTCCGTAAGTATTTCTTCATCATCATTAAATTCCAGGGATAATCCAGCTGTATTTTCATCCTGGATCACAACTAAAGTTTCTACTAAAGGAACACTTGCTACATCGATAGCTTTCTCTTCAGAAAGAATTGTCCTGGTATTATCTGAAGCAGATTCTGATTTATCCTCATCAATTTCTGACACAATTAACTCTTTATCAATAGAAGTGGGTTGATTCAGGATTGGGGCCTCAGCAGGAACGGCATCTGATTTTTCTGTTTGCATATTTGCCTCCTCAATAGATTCTGAAACCTGAAAGTTTTCGGGAAGCTCCTCAATCTGTTTGTCAAAAATTAGTAAATAACTTATGGAAAGAGTCAGAATTACAGCAATTCCGGCTACCATCCTGTATATCATAATGCGGTTAGTTCGTTTTAAACGACGAGTCAATTGTCGGTCAAGTTGTTTCATGTCGACTTCTAATTCTTCGGGGGAAAGAAATTGAAAACCCTCCATTGCTTCCCGCTCAAAAGGATCTCTTTCCAGATTTCTCTCAAAGGCATTTCTTTCGCGACCCCTTAGAAGATCCCTGAAGTAATCAATGAATTTACTGATCGAAGAATTAATATTTCCCTTATTGCCTGACATTTTTACTTTCTAAACAAATTTTCAAATTTCTTTTACCATTTTGCAAGAAGCTCTTCACTTTTTTTTCTTCCAGCTTTAAAATATCGCAGATTTCTTTATACGACCTCTCCTCAAGATAGAATAACTGAATACATTTTTGCTGTTCATTCTTTAAGTTTTCAATACATTCAAGAAGAACTTTGTTTAAATCTGCCCTATCTTCATCAATAGGATGCAATTCCTCATCAGATTCCATAAAAATTTCTTGCTCTATACAGAATTTTTTATTTTGTTCCCCTCTGGTTTTTTCAGTTCGGAGATGCATTAGACAATGATTTTTCGAAACTACATATAACCAGCTTTTGAAATTCTTAATATCATTTTTTGGAATTTCAGTGATCAACTTTTCGAAAATTTGCATTACCGCATCCTTAGAATCTTCTCTGTCCTGTAAATATTTTAAACAAACCCCATAAACCAGGTGCATATATCTATTATAAAGCTCTCCAAGAAGATCGAGATTGCCACTTTCCCGAAAGCTTTGTAGTAAATAATCGTCGGTATGTTGTTCTTTTTTTTTCAAAACATGAATATTCTAATATACGACTTTTACCAATGATTGAACAAGGTCACTCTGAACGACGTCATCCTGAACTTGATTCAGGATCAGGTCAGGATCTTGCCTCAACCCATACAAACCAATTCTGAGTTCGCCATGATCAACACATGGTTCCATCTATAACTAGTCCTCCTCTTCCACACCGTCAAACCAATCCCCCGCCAAATCAGCAAGCTCCGGATTTTCCTTTTTTATTAGTTCCCACTTCCAATCTTTATGCCATCTTTTTAATTGCTTTTCACGATCAATCGCATTTTGCATTCCCATTTATTCGTTCAAAATATATCAGGTCTGTTAAGTTATATTTAGATGTAAAAACAGAGCCAACACCACTTTTATGCGCCTTAACCCTATGTTCAAGTTCGCTTGTTACTCCAATGTATATTGTTGTTCTGTTCTTATTACTCATTATATATACAAATCCTTCTTTCATAATGTAATATATTGACCTTTGCCCGGTTCCTGGCGGGATCCTGATCTGATCCTGAATCAAGTTCAGGATGACGTCGTTCAGGATGACATCGATTAGGATGACGTCGTTCAAGAAAAAATTGGCCGTCTAGATATTATCTAAGGCGCAATAATACAGCCAAATACGCGACATTGCCACCAAAAAAACAATTTTTTTTATGGAATTTCAATTCCCCCTGCATCCTACATGTGAAGTTAAACAAAAACTAAATGTCATGAGAAAAATTATTGCATATTTCGTAATTCTGTTAATCACAAGCATGAGCATACAGGCTCAAAGTAGGACTATAACAGGTACCGTTAGTGATGAACAAGGAACAGTGCTCGTAGGAGCATCTGTAAAAGTTAAGGGGAAAAATCTAAAAACACTTACAAATTATCAGGGTAAGT
>JAGLSB010000140.1 GCA_023135955.1 Bacteroidales bacterium
TTCGTCTGAGAGTTCTCTTATTACCTGAATTCTCATTCGTACAAGAATTGAATCCAATAACCGAAACTGCTGACGCTAATATAATACCTGACTTTATCATATATTTATTTTAAGTAAGAAAGACATCTATTTTCCTTTTCTTCTATTATCGAATATCCATCAATTTGCCTACTATATACACTTAGTATTGTATGCAAATCTTAAAGAGCATTTTCAATTTTATAAACCCAGGCATGATTGCATGGAATATTTCCCGGATTTACATCAGGTGCCTGAATAGTTAATTTAGAACCGGAGAATTTATGATTCACTTTTAAGTCACTTCCCAGCAAAGTAACACTTTTAGCTTTCGAGAGCTGAGGAATTACAATTTGTTTATGCCACTTTGTGACAATAACATATAAATCAGACCCTTTGGTTGTGAAAAATATTTTATCCACTTTCTTAAGTGAAGGGTTATTATCCCATACTCTTGTTTCGTAAATTGCTTCTCCATTTACCTTCAGCCAATCTCCGATATCCATCAAACGTTGTTGCATGATTACGGGAATATGGCCATCAGCGGTTGGGCCTACATTGAGCAGCAAATTCCCACCAGCAGAAACTTTTTCAATTAAGATATGAATAATTTCCTCTGAAGTAGAATAATCTTCGAGGCTTTCGGTTCTGTTCCACCCAAAAGACCCGCCAATCCCTCTGCATTCTTCCCATGGATGAGAAACCGCATCATCAATTCCTTCACCGGAATGTACCAGGTCATATTCAGTTGTATAATAACCACCATGATTGCTTCTGGTTTCTTTGCCCCAACGATCGTTTACGGCAATTTTTTCCTTTACGGGCGATTCATTATAGAGCCAGGCAAGAATTTCTTCTGATTTCCACTTATCACTGTTATGGTCCCATTCTCCGTCTGTCCACAATAAATCAGGCTCATATCTTGTTACCAGGTCTTTAATCTGCGGGATCATATGTGTATCAACATATTTTTCAAGATTATCTTTATACAATGGATTAAACCACTCGTATAATGAATAATAAAATCCCATATGAAGTCCTTTTGCCCTGATAGCTGAATTAAGCTCACCACAAATATCCCTGTGAGGTCCAATATCAACACTATTCCAATTCCAGCTTTCCCGGCTTGGCCATAAGGTAAATCCATCATGATGTTTTGAGGTTAGCACAATATATTTTGCTCCGGAACGCTTAAACAGGTCTGCCCATTGATCAGCATCAAAGTACGTAGCATCGAAGTCGGTGGCAAAGTCCTGGTATTTAAACCCTGAACCATACATTGCTTCATGGTGGGGTCTGAAATATTCATTTTTAGGATCCATTAACCTTTTCCAGTACCATTCTGAATATTTCTGATATATAGTCTGACCCGATTCAAGGTTTGTAGGTGCCCATGCAGGGACAGAATAAACACCCCAGTGAATAAATATTCCAAAACGGGCATCGGCAAACCATTCCGGTACAGGTCGGCTATCCAGAGACTCCCAATTTGCCTCGTAATTTTGCGCATTTACATACATGGATGATACGATGAAAAGGACAAATACAAGCTTAAAGGACTTTTTCATTACTCTCATTTTAAATTATTTTTCATTGGTGTCCACTTATAACAATACGAATATGGTTATATTCTACTATTTATGCTGATTATAGTAAAATCTGTTGTCACACCTTTATTTTTTACTGTTCCAATCTGAAAAAATATTTCATTTGGAAATGTTAAATATTTTTTTATTTTAAACCTCGGAGGTCTATAGACCTCCGAGGTTTAAAATCTTTGACAGCCTACTAACAGCCACTATTAGCAGAAATTTCAGGATAGTCAGAATAGATTTACTCAACCTTTATCTCCCCAAATCCACCCGGTAGCTGATAAAGATATTTCTTCATCTCCTTTTTCAATGCCTCTATCCTTTTCTTATTTTCTTTGTCATTATACAGATTGGTTTGCTCGTCAGGATCCTCGATGACATTATATAATTGATCTTTTTCGTAATAATGTGGGTATTTTGCCATCGCAGGAGTTTCTGATCCCCGACCTCCCGGCTGATCGTTAATATGAGTGGCTTTTTTGCCCATTGCGCTGTACTTTTTCTCCCTTTCCTCAGGAGTTCTGAAAGCAATATATTTCCATCCATCCATTATTACTGCTCGGGTGGCACCTATTTCCAAATATAGAGACTCATGGATTACCTTATCCTCACCTTTAAGAATTGGCAATATGGATTTGCCATCCATAGGATAATCATCTGAAACATCAATATCGCATAAATCTACTACAGTTGGCACCATATCGATATTTGAAACCAATTGACTGGAACGAATGCCTGAAGTAATGTATTCTGGTCCCCAGACAAATGACGGACTAAGCGCCCCTCCCTGGTAAAGGGTCACTTTTCCTCCTTCAACACCATGATCGTCGATATAAAAAATTACAGTATTTTTTAACTCTCCCATTTCTTCAAGTTTTACCAATAAAGCCCCCACTGCATCATCCAGCCACAACACATCAGCTGCCCTGTCATCAAGACCTCTGGCTTTAATTCTCTCTGTAATATTCTCTCTTGATGGCATATCATCTAATTCTTTTTCAAGAAAGCCTGCCGGAGTTACAAGTGGATCCCCTTTATATTTTGTCCCCATCCTATCGGGCCCATGTGATACAGTTGTTGCAAAATACAGAAAGAATGGCTCTTCCTTATCAGCTGCAAGATCAAAAAATTCAAGTGCCCCCTTAACAATCCAGTCTGTATTATGGTCCTCAAGCTCTATGGGATAAGTAGAAGGTAAATTTCCTTTATAAATGGATGTGGCAAAATCAAAACCAATTGATTTATAGGTTTCAATTTGATATTCATGATTTTTTTCAAGCTGTGCCTTTATTTTAGGATCCCTTGGGTCTGCATCCCTGGGGATTCTTATCCACTCATTAAATTCAATTACATGATTCTTACCTACTCCACCGGTAAAATATCCATTGGCTTTCATTAGGGAAGCAATATTAGGTGTATTTGGAGTGATATCTGTATTCCAGGACACATTGGTTTGATTATACTTCCTCTGATCCTCCAGAAAACCTTCATTAGTTGCCCTACTGGCATAGTTACCCGTTAAAATGGTATACCGGCTTGGAGTACAGATTGGAGAGGTAATGTAATAATTATCCAAAATAACTCCTTCCGATGAGAGGCGATCAATATTGGGACTATAATTTATTGCTTTTCCATCAACGACTCCTTCTTCCAGAAAATTGAATTCATTTCTGTGTTGATCGTCTGTAACAATAAAAATAATATTTGGCTTCTCTTTCTGTGCATTGGCTAAGGAACTAATTCCTGCGAGTGCTAGTATTGCTATTTTATTCATTTTATATTAATTAATGTATTTAATTTCATCTCTCCAATCATAAAGCTAATGGTTAAGTGGTTCAGTCTTCCCTTACAACTCAACCACTACTCAACTCATATTCAATAATTAGCCACGAATACACGAATAAAAGACTAATAACAATCAACGGTATCTTCCTTTGTGTGACTTCGTGAAGTACTTTGTGCGACTTTGTGGTAAATTCTTTAATTCTTTAACCACAAAGGCACTCT
>JAGLSB010000141.1 GCA_023135955.1 Bacteroidales bacterium
CCATACTCCGTGCTCGGCAATGAAGCTCAGGTTATTTTCCTTTTCAAACCATTCAGAGAGTGTTTCTTTATCCCGGCCACTTATAATGATAATCTGATTCCGCTTATCAGAAGTTAATTTGCCAATGATTTCATACAATTCAGCATCGGGCTTTGCATCCATGGGATTTTTATAAAACCCCTTAAGCGTACCATCATAATCCAAGAATATAATTCTCTTTTGACTTTGTAGATAGCTATTTTTAATTTTTTGACTCAGATCTTTATTTAGTTTTCTTGTTAAATTATATTCTTGTAATTTTTTAACACTTTCCAGGCTCGTGATAAAATCACTTGCCCATTTATATTCTGTATAATTAGATAATCTTTTTTGCAGAGCTATATTCATTTCTGTAATCTCAGATTCCTTCATTGTTAAAGCACGAAAAAGAACGTCGGCAATTTCGTTATGGCTATTTGGATTAACAATTAATGCTTCTCCCAACTCTTTTGAAGCACCAGCCATTTCTGATAATATAAGAACACCTTTTTG
Source organism: Bacteroidales bacterium (assembly GCA_023135955.1). GTDB lineage: Bacteria > Bacteroidota > Bacteroidia > Bacteroidales > JAGLSB01. The sequence goes on from JAGLSB010000141.1 coordinate 532, forward strand.
CCTTGGACGACTTGCAACATATTCTTTTGCTATAAGGTTCATTCCATCTCTGGTTGGTGTTATCATTGCAACATCTGAACTGAGATATACCTGGACCATTTCATCAAAATTTAGCTCTGTATAGAAATAATGTATTGGTGTCCAGTCAATTCTACCATACTCTGAATTAATTTTCCCTACTTGTTCATCTAATTGAGATTTGATCTTTTTAAATTCAGATATACTTTCACTTGGAGGAGTCACATATAAAAGAAAAGTTACCTGTCCATGAAGTTCTTTGTATTTTTTTAAAAAAGTTTTGAATGATAATAATCTGTTTAGTAAACCTTTGGAGTAGTCTAGCCAGTCGATGGATAAAATAATTTTATTTTCAGGACTCCTACGAATATGTTTTTCAATCTGGTCCTTGAATTTGATCAATTCGGGTGGAGTTTCCTTCTGTAATTCTATTGCTTTTTTATTGTATTTTTCGTAATCAATCCCCATCGGGAAATTTTCTACTTTAAGAACTCTCTTATCATATCGGATTTGATTGAAATATGTTTCCAATCCCAGCAAACGTCTTACCGAACTTAAAAAATGCCTTTCGTAATCATAAGTGTGAAATCCAATAAGATCTGCTCCCAGTAATCCCTCCAGTAATTCAATCCTGTTAGGCAGCAATCTGAAAATTTCATAAGAAGGGAATGGAATATGTTGAAAGTAACCAATGCTAAGATCAGGAAATTTTCCCCTTAGCATTTTAGGGAGTAACATCAGGTGATAGTCATGAATCCAAACTTTATCATCCTTTTGCAATATTTCACCCAATTTATCAGCATACTTTTGATTTACCTTTACATAAGCCTTCCAGTCATCATCTTTATAAGTAGCAATTTCTTGAAAATAATGAAAAACAGGCCAAATTGTACTATTAGAATAACCTTCAAGAAATTTTTCTTTTACCTTCTTTTTTAATTGAAGCGGATAGCATTTCTTTTTGATTAATTCTTTCCTGATATATTCCTTTTGCTTTTGAGTCAGATTTTTATCGTAAAGGCCGGTAGTTCCTATCCATGCTGTATTATGTTCTTTGTAAAAATTAGTTAATCCACTTGAGATTCCGCCAATTCTATTTTCTAATTCTAATTCACCTTGTCCGGCAACCTTAATTTTTAATGGAAGAAGATTAGAAACAAATACGATCCTTGCCATGGCTGAATATTTTTTTAAGTTTTTCTAAAGATAGGAAGAAACTAAGAATTATTACCTAAAGAAATATGTTAATAAATTTTTCGAAATCCTGAAAACTCATTGCTGAAAAGAAGCATTAATCCTTACATTTGCTGTTAAATTAAATACAAAATTATGACTAAACATAACTTTGATGCGGTAATCTTTGATTTGGATGGCGTAATCACAAAAACAGCTTTGGTTCATTCAGTTGCATGGACGACAATGTTTAATGATTACCTGAAATATAGGGTAGAAAAGCATGGCGAAAAGTTCATAGAATTTACTCATGCAGGTGATTATCTGCCTTTTGTTGATGGCAAACCCAGATATAAAGGTGTTGCGGATTTTCTTGCTTCCAGAAAAATAAATATTCCTTTTGGTGATCCTTCTGATGATACAGAGAAAGAAACTGTCTGTGGTTTAGGCAACAGGAAAAATAATTATTTCAATGAAATTCTTGAGAGGGATGGGGTTGAAGTTTATGAAAGTACTGTTGAACTTCTTGAAAGTCTTAAGAAAGAAAATATAAGGATTGGAGTTGCGTCCTCAAGTAAAAATTGTGAAAAAGTACTTAATACCGCAAAACTTATGCATTTTTTTGAAACGCGTGTCGATGGCGTTGTTTCAGTTGAATTAGGTTTAAACGGAAAACCAGAATCCGATATTTTTACTACTGCATGTAATAATCTTGGAGTGGCCTATGATAGAGCGGTTGTTGTGGAAGATGCAGTTAGTGGTGTGCAGGCTGGTGCTAAGGGTGGATTTGGATTTACTTTAGGCCTGGATCGTGAAGGTAATCGGGAAGCTTTAGAAAAGAATGGAGCAGATATTGTGCTGAATGATATTGATGAACTCGGAGGTATTGAATTTATCGACGAATGGTTTGAAAACAAAGTACCGGAATTAAAATGGACATTGCTGTATCATGATTATGATCCTGAAAAGGAAAAATCGAGAGAATCACTACTTACAGTTGGGAATGGCTTCTTTGGTTGCAGAGGTTCAATGGAGGAGGCGAGAGCTTCAGAGTCAAATTACCCGGCAAACTATATGGCAGGACTATTTAACCGCAGAAAGTCAAAAGTTGGTGATCGATTAATTGAAAACGAAGATTTTGTAAACTTCATCGATTGGGTTTATGTTAATTTCAAATTGAAAGATTCTGATTGGTTTGACCTGAATAAGGATAAATTCACCCTGCAAGAGCGTAAGCTTGATTTAAAAACAGGACTATATTGCAGGGAGATTATTGTTCATCATTCCGATGGTAAAAAGACAAAAGTGGAGTCGAAACGATTCGCTAGTATGGATAATCCACATATTGCAGGACTAGAATATAAGATTACAGCTCTTAATTATAGCGGAGAGCTTACTGTCAGGTCAGAAATAAACGGGAATGTTGTTAATGAGGGAGTTGATAGATATAAGACTCTGGATCAAAATCATTTGGAGATTGTAAATCAGGGTAGGAATGATGAATGTAATTATGTATCTGTTCGAACGAACCAATCTGATATTCAAATATCCATTGCCGAGAAACTAGAAATGATATCTGATGAAGAGATTCAAGTTGAATCGACCTTTAAAGATGAATCAGGGAAAACTATTTCCGATTTTTCCTTTATGCTTAACGAAGGACAGGAAGTAAGCTTGCAGAAATTGGTTTCTGTTCATAGTTCCAATCATTTCGAAGACAAGAATCCATTAGAAAATGCATTAGCTGACCTTAATTCTGATATAACTCTGGATGGTGAAATCTTCAAAAGTATTAATGCATGGGGTGATATTTGGGCAAAATCTGATGTTAAAATTGAAGGAGATCGATTATCCCAAATGTTAGTTCGGTTACATATTTATCATTTATTTGTTACAGCTTCAAAGTTCAATGAATCTATAGATGCTGGAATTCCTGCAAGAGGACTTCATGGGGAAGCATACCGGGGACATATTTTTTGGGATGAATTGTACGCATTACCATTTTATATTTCTCAATTTCCTGAAATTGCAAAAAGTGTTTTAATGTATCGATACAGAAGGTTGGACAAGGCTCGTGAATATGCCCGTGAATATGGATACAAAGGAGCAATGTTTCCCTGGCAAAGTGGTAGCGATGGGAGGGAAGAGACTCAAATAGTACATTTAAATCCGGTATCTGGTGAGTGGGGTGAAGATTTTAGTTCACTTCAACGACATATCTCAATAGCAAATGCTTACAATATCTGGGAATATTATCATATCAGTGGAGATCAGGAGTTTATGAATTCTTATGGAGCTGAGATGTTTTTTGAAATATGTAGATTCTGGGCTTCCAAGGCTGAATTTGATTCGGTTTCTGAGCGCTATTCAATTGATAAAGTTATGGGGCCAGATGAATTTCATGAGAAATTGCCCGGATCAGAAATTGGGGGATTGAAGGATAATGCATATACAAACTTAATGGTGGTTTGGTGTCTTAATAGGGCTTTTGATGTATTAGATGAAATGGATTATGATGTAAAAACTAAGCTGATATCAAAGATCGATCTTAATTCTGGAGAGTTGGTGCAATGGAAAGATATAAGCATGAACATGCGAGTAAGTATAAATGAAGAAGGCATCATTGAACAGTTTGATGGATATTTCCCACTTGAAGAATTAGATTGGGATTTTTATAAAGAGAAATATGGAAATCCTCATCGAATGGATAGAATTCTTAAAGCGGAAGGAAAATCACCAGACGATTATAAGATAGCCAAGCAGGCGGATACTTTAATGACTTATTATAATCTTGAGGAGACAGTAATTGAGGATATTATTAGATATCTTGGGTATCCAACAATAGAAAATCGTTTAAGTAAAAATTTTCATTATTATCTTCCGCGCACATCTCATGGTTCAACTTTAAGCAAAGTTGTTCATGCCTATATGGCAAAATTAACGGGAAATAAGAAAATATGCTGGGATATGTATAATGAAGCTTTGTTAAGCGATTATAATGATATTCAGGGAGGTACAACTGCCGAGGGGATTCATGCCGGTGTAATGGGAGGTACTGTTTTATCTGCACTTACAATATTTGGTGGAATTAATTGGCATGGTGATGCTCTTAGGATTGATCCTGTACTTCCTGATAATTGGAAGGTATTAAGCTTTAATTTTAAATTTAAATCAGAAGATTATTCATTTAGAGTTTCTAAAGATTCATTAGAAATTGGTTTTAATAGTCGGAAAACTGAAGCGGGTAGAATATTTGTGAGAGGAAAAAGGTATGAATTGAATAATAATAAGAAACTGATAGTATCTTTGTAAGTTATTAAGCATTTGTAAGTTTGAAGAAATTTAATCATAATTTAAAAAAAAATAGTAGGTTATGTTGGGTGACGTTCTCCTAATTCGTGATATGCATAAAGCTGCAGCAAGTTCAATTGCTGAAAAAGTTATAGAAGATAAAAAGACAAAATCTAAATTCTACAAATACATTGTAGCCATTTCGGGTGAATCGGGTGCCGGAAAATCTGAAGTCTCTCATGCTCTTGCTAAAGAATTGAAAAAATTAAGTATTAGAGTAAAAATCCTGCATGCCGATAATTATTATAAAGTTCCCCCATTATTAAGAACTGAATGGAGAAAAGAGAAAGGGATGAGAACCGTAGGAGTAAATGAATACGATTGGAATTTGTTGCAAGGAAATATAAAGGATTTTAAGGAAGACAGAGAATCCATGATGCCTTGCATTGATATAATCCCTGAACAAGTAGATAAGTTAATAACCGATTTTAAAAAGATCGATATGTTAATTATTGATGGGCTTTATGCCCTGAAAGCTAAGAATATTGATATGCGAATTCATATTGATCTAACTTATCATGAGACCAAAATGATACAGATCGTCAGGGGAAAAGAAAAATTGAATAATTTCCGTATGGCTATTCTCGAAAGAGAACATCAGAGTGTGATAAAACTGAAGCCACTTGCTAATTATATCATCAATAAGAGTTATCAATTAACTGATCCTGAAACTGGCGAATTGGTATGATAATATTATTTTCAGTAAATTAATCAAACCCTAAGTCCTATCATTAGAACATCATCTACCTGGAAGTAATTTCCTTTCCAATCAGTGAAAGTTTGATTTATTTGCGAATGTTGCTCAGCCATTGGAAGATGACTAATATTCATTAGAATTTCTTTCAGACGCTTAGTAAGGAATTTTTTACCTTTTATACCTCCAAACTGGTCAATTAGTCCATCTGTGAAAATATAAAAACTATCACCCTTTATTAATTCCATGCTATGAAGGGCAAAAGGATCCATTTTTTGATAATATGCCACAGGCATTTTATCAGCGTTAATTATTTGCAGTTCTTCATTTCGGAAAAAGAAAAGAGAATTAAAAGCTCCTGAAAAATATATTTTGGAATTTGTC
>JAGLSB010000142.1 GCA_023135955.1 Bacteroidales bacterium
TTCGGACATTGAGCGCAGCCGAAATGGAGACCATTCACTTCCCTAATTAGAAACTAAAAGCCAAACTATGAATGGAATCACCCTCATAATCAACGATATTACCAAAGTAAAATGTGATGCAATAGTAAATGCCGCCAATAATTCATTGCTTGGCGGAGGTGGAGTTGATGGTGCAATTCACAGGGCTGCCGGCCCGGAATTGCTCGAAGAATGCAGAAAACTTAATGGTTGTGCAACCGGAGATGCTAAAATAACTTCTGCCTTTAATCTACCTTCCAAATATGTTATACATACAGTAGGTCCTGTGTGGCATGGAGGTAAAAAAAATGAAGCAGAAAAATTAAGTTCATGCTATAGAAAAAGCATGGAACTTGCCTTGGAAAATGATTGCAAAAGTATTGCTTTTCCTGGGATTAGTACAGGAGTTTATGGATATCCAATTGAAGAAGCTTCAAAAATTGCATTAGCAACTGTAGCAGATTTCTTGAAAAAAAATGACGTTAATATAGAAGTTATATTTGTGAGCTTTAGTGAATATAATAATTTGATTTTTGAACAATTATTGAAATAATTGTTTCTATTCTGAAGCTTAATTTTAGTGTATGAAATGCATTTTGTAAATTCGTATTTTATTTCCTTCTTTATTTTGAATGAAAATCGGACAGTACTATAGATTAGATGGACAAGAACTATTAAACCTAAAGACTACATAAAAGTTAAATGACAAAGGAAAGCAAGGTTAAGAAATATTTATCTCTGGTAAAATTCAGTCATACCATTTTCGCTATGCCCTTCGCGGTCACTGGATTTGTTCTTGGATTGAAGAACAGCAGCGAACCAGTTCACTGGAGCCTTTTTTTATTGGTAGTATTGGCTATGATTTTTGCTAGAAATGCTGCTATGGCATTTAACAGGTGGGCCGACAGGGATCTGGACAAACTAAATCCTCGTACTGCCTTGAGGGAAATCCCTGCAGGAATTGTAAGTCCGGGTTCTGCCCTCTTTTTTGTTGTGTTGAATTCTCTTTTATTTATTGCGACCACCTTTTTTATCAACCAACTGACCTTTTTCCTTTCACCAATTGCTCTCTTGGTAATCTTGGGCTATAGTCTTACTAAGAAATTCACCAGCCTATGTCACTTTATACTCGGAATTGGCCTGTCTCTTGCCCCAATAGGTGCCTATCTAGCAGTTACCGGTGCTTTTGATCTTCTACCTATTTTCTATTCTATACTGGTTTTATTCTGGGTATCGGGCTTTGATCTGTTATATGCCCTTCAGGATGAAGAATTTGATCAGTCAATGAATTTAAAATCAATGGTGGTGAATTTGGGTAAATCGGGTGCCATAAAGCTATCTGTTATAACACACACCGTTTCAATAATAATGATTGTTCTTATTGGCTTCAAAGGCGATTTTGGATTATGGTACTGGTTAGGAAGCTTTATTTTTGCCGGTTTGCTTGCATACCAACATATGATCATTAAACCCAATGATATAAGTCGAATAAACCTTGCTTTTGCAACAACAAATGGAATTGCAAGCATTGTTTTTGCTATCTTTAATATTACTGAGATACTTATCAGATAAATCATATTTTAATACATATTTAATTCTTGGGAAATTCATTTTAAGTACGTATTTTTGTACGTAATTAAATACTAAAGATTTTAATATATGTTGGCAGCGAATTACTCAGAATTCCGTGGAGATTTAAAAAAATTTCTCGACAATGTCGAGCTCAATAATGAGACTCTAATTATCAAAAGAGGTAAAGGTAAAGGCACTGTTCTGATTTCCCTTGATGAATATAATTCCTTAATGGAAACCGTTCATCTGCTATCTTCCAAAGCTAATGCAGATAGATTATATGAATCAATTCAGCAAATGAAAGATGGAAAAACTGTTTCGGAGGATCTAATTGAAGACTAATGAGAATAATCTTTTCAAAGAATGCCTGGGAGGATTATACTTCCTGGCTAACTGAAGATCGGAAGATGCTCAGGAAAATAAATGAATTAATTAAAGACATTCAACGAACACCTTTTACTGGTAAAGGCAAACCAGAACCTTTAAAATATGACCTATCCGGACTGTGGTCGAGAAGAATCGATCTTGAGCATAGATTAGTCTACAGTGTTAAGGATAGAGAAATACTTTTATATAGTTGTAAATACCACTATGACAAATAAATATACATCATGAAAACTGGAATTATTCTTCTTTTATCATTTGTTACAATAAATCTTTTTTCTCAAGACGACCCTTACCTTTTAAAAAATATAAAAGCTTCAGAGGAGGTGAATGCGGTAGCTTTTTCTCCTGATGGAACAAATATTCTTGCCGGTTTTAATGACGGTTCTGCTGAAATAATAAATATTGAGTCGGGGAAAACTGAAGTAAGAGTTGAAGATCACTGGAAAGCAATTATGGATGTGGAATGGGATCCTAATGGAAAATATTTCATGACTGCCGGAGACAATACAATAAAAATCTGGTCACCAGAAGGTGAAAGGATTTATAATATGAAAAAGCATACTACCACCATCTATACTGCCGATATTGATCCATCTGGAAAGTTTCTAATAAGTGGAGCTGTTAGTCCGGCTTTTAAATACTGGGATGTACTTAAGGGTGAATTTAAAAGGGATGTAATAGGACATACTGATCGGACAATGGCTGTTTGTTATAGCAGAGATGGAAAGAAGATGGCCAGTGGATCCAGCGATCATACAATAAAGATTTGGGATGCGGAATCATTTAATGTAATTCTGGAGCTTAAAGGACATGCAAATGATATGTTTGCCCTTGATTTTAGTCCGGATGGAAAATTACTAGCTAGCTGCTCCAAAGACAAAACCATACGAATCTATGATCTGGAAAAGGGAGAATTATTGAGAATTCTTACAGGACATAAGAACTTTGTAATGGATATAGAATTTGCCCCGGATAATCTGCATCTCGTTTCCTGTTCATTCGATAAAGAAATAAGAATATGGGAAATCCCTACCGGTAAAAACATGTATTCTTTTATTGATCATAAAATAGCCGTTACAGATATTTGTTTCTCCCCTGATGGAAGCATGATTGCATCTGCTTCACATGATAAAACAATTAAAATATGGAGCTATACTCCAGAAATATTCGTAGATTTCTACTATATCGATGAGATTATTGGAGAAATGGAAGAGATGGATGAGTTCCTGCCGAAACAAAAAGGTGAGAGTAAGTCTGACTATCATGCCAGACAAGAAAATGCTGCTCAGATAAAGAAAGATATCTATGAGAAATTCTACGAAAGATATAAGCTTGAAATAGCAAATTCTACTCTACCCGGAATGATAAAATAAGTGCTGAGTAACAGCCGCCTATAATTCCGCATCTAAAGTCATTTTATTTAAATTTGTGTCATTAATTGAAAAATTATCATGTCGCAAGAAAATTATATTTCATATAAAGTTCTTATTCGCAATATCAAAAACCGCGATTCTTTCTAGCTTATTTCCGTTTTCTTCTAAACAAATTCCCTATTTCCATTATTTTTCAATCAAAGTACTGTGCCCGATAATCCTAATCAAGAACACACCATGATCCCGAGAGAATACT
>JAGLSB010000143.1 GCA_023135955.1 Bacteroidales bacterium
GGTTACTTTTACTTTGAAAAACATTCCAGGGTGCACATTCATGGATCAGATTAGCCTTGAAATCGGATGTAAGTTCATAAATACCATTATAACTTACTATAAGTAAAATCTCTTCCGATTCTGATATAAAATTTGTCAGAGCGTAGCATTGTTCTTCCAGATTTTCAATGCTTCTGAAGGCCGGTATGTTATACAATTGGTTATAGACAGATTGTGGAAGTGATTTTTCTTTTTGGTAAATGCTTAGATATTTTACCCCTAGATGCGTTCCGATAAATAAAGTATTATTATGTCTGCAAATACCTTCAACAGTTTCCTTTATTCCCGAATTATACCCAAAAAATGTAAGCGGCGAAACAGGATGAATAACTGATAGTCCTTTGTTTAGGGAGAGCCACAAGTTATTTTGCTGATCTAAAAACATATCGTTTACCGCCTCTGCCTGCAATCCTGAGGTAAAATTGATAAAATTAAAAACATCAGTTTTCTGATCGTATATCACCACTCCCTTTCCCTGGGTACCTATGGCAAATTTATCATCACTTATACGTATTGCACAATTTATTTGGTTTTCAAACAGAAAATTATCGAGGTCGTTGAAATGTCTGTAATATTCAATTTGATTATTTTGAGCAGAAATCTTCATTATGAAAATCCCATCTGTTTCAGTAAAGATGAGGATATCATCTTCGTAGTTAATCATGTCGGCTATAGCTATGTTCGCGAATTTCTCTCCTCCGGGGATGAGTTTAAATTCACCGTCTTTTAATACTTTCAGACCAATGTCAGCCTCTCTTGTAAAAAGCTCATCTTTAATGTAATGAGCTGTATGGAATATTGTTTCTGATTCCCATATTTTAGTACTGTCACCGTTCCAGAAGAAAATGTAATAATTGGATTGAAAGAAGACTCCTTCTGTAGTGGTTTTAACCATTTCAATAGGTCCTGTATCATGAAATACTGAGTCTAATGTTTCAGAAAGACTTTTATATTCAAATAAACCTTTTTCATTTACTGAGAGATAGCCATAACCACCCGGAGAATATAATCCGATATAAACTCTTCCCATAATATCTACATCGAGTGATCTTACAACCTGATCGTTGATATTTATTTTATCCCAGTTTAATCCATCGAATTCAAGAAGTCCGTCATTATTTCCAAAATAAAGTATTCCCCTGTGATCCTGGGTTATTTCCCAGTTTTGAGGATGAGAACGGGTTTCGCGGGGTTGGAAATTAATGACATTTAACAGGTGTCCTGTTTCATTGAATTTTTGCGCTGATAAAGTTTGCGGAAAGAGACAAACCAAGGAGAGAAACCATAAAAAACTAAATTTTCTTGCAGGCATCTTATATAGTTAAGTGTCTTTAACAAATATAAGGAAATGATTTGGCTTAAAAAAGATTTACGGAAATACGCGGGTAGAAAAAGAAGCGGATAAGCGGATACGTGAATACGCGGATACGGGATCACGCGGGTAGATTGAAGAAGCGGATACGAAAATACGCGGGTAGATTGAAGAAGCGGATAAGCGGATACGGGATTACGTGGTTAGAAAAGACGAAACCGCCTAACCGCGAAGGGAAAAAAGAAGGGAATACGCGGATACGGGAATACGGGATCACGCGAATACGTGAATACGCGGTTAGAAAGGACGAAACCGCTCAACCGCTCAACCGCGTAATCCCGTCCCCCCTATTCCTTATTCAACAACAAACATCCTATTAAGTACCCCATCCCCTCCAACTAATTGCAGATGATAAACTCCTGCCTTTGCCTGAGGTATTTTAATGGTTTCGTTGAAAGTATTATCATCGAAATGATAATATTTATCTACGAATAATTTTCCGGTAATATCAAAG
>JAGLSB010000144.1 GCA_023135955.1 Bacteroidales bacterium
GGTTACTTTTAACAATTTATTAGTTAATATTATATCTTTTAAGAAATGCTTAGTAATTGCAGATCGAAGATTTATTTTTAGTTTTTCGCAAATAAATTATACAAAATTATCTGAGAATCGAAGTTGAACTATGAATTAACTATGCCGACTTATTTTGTAGAGTCATAAGATTACTTTATTAAATCTTCAATGGCGGAAATCAGTTCCTTAGCAGATTTAAAAACATCTAAAACATCCTCTTCGCTAAATTCCACAAAATCATCATAATCACCTGAATGGCGCATATCGAAAATATCGGAAAAAAAATTACCAATTTCTTTTGAAATTTTGTTCTCTTTGATAAAATGAAGACCAAACATCTGTCTGGTACCAGAATGAGTCTGAGATTTTATATCATTTTTTAACAATAATGCGGATACTGCGTAATAACAAGCATAGTAAGTCCTATTAATGGCTGTTGTCCACAAACTATGATCGATAAGAATCTGAATTTCATTTAGAGTTTCTTTTGCCCTTTTAATTCGATAAGCAATCATCTCATTTTTATCTTCAGTTGTCATAATTGCACTCCTTCTTTTGATACAGTTTCATAAAAAGGCGTAATTCTGTGTCTGAGTTTCCAATCCTGCCGGGATAAAACTAAAGGACTAATAATTTTTCCAGTTTCAATTTCAATATCATATAATGGATATTTAATTCGCTTTTTGTCTTCTCTGGATAATACTTTTTTATCAAGTAGAATTAATAAATCTATATCAGATTCAGACCTGAAATCACCTCTTGCGGTAGATCCATAAAGGATGATTGTGGCAGATGGTTCAACTGATTTAATAGTTTGCCTTATTGATACTAATATGTCTGTCCTACTTTGCATATTCAAAGATATAAAATTTTAATCAAGTGTTCATTTTAGTTTTAAGAACTAATTGTACAGAGCCGTACGTAAATTACTATTGATTTTACCTTTTATCATAAAGAATTCTAATTAAAAAATATATTATAAATATTATTTGTTATTAAAATAACAATACTTATCTTTGTACTGTCTGAGGTGAGAGAATTCTGTCACCAAGGAATTCAATATTAATCTTACCCCGAGGAAGTTCTGAAGGTAAAGAGAAAACATCCTTTTTATTTGTTTATTATTTCCAGGGGCGTAAATTTTAGTTATAAAATGTTTTACGATCCGCAAATTTATAGTATTCCCGATGAGGCTATGAAGCCCTTTATATCTGAAGAGGAGATTTGGAATCTGATAAATAATACAAAATCAGATGCTGCTCGCGTAAGAGAGATAATTGCTAAATCACTTGATAAGAAAAGACTAAGTCTTGAAGAAACTGCCGTTTTGATAAATACTACAGATCCGAATTTGATTGATGAAATTAAGCAAGGGGCAAGAGACTTGAAAGAGAAAGTTTATGGGAAACGAATTGTTCTTTTTGCTCCTTTGTATGTTGGTAATCTTTGTACGAATAATTGCAGTTATTGTGGATTTCGTACTTCTAATAAGGAGCAGAAACGAACTACACTTTCCAAAACAGAATTGATTGAGGAAGTAAAAATGCTTGAAAATACAGGTCAAAAGCGTCTGATCCTTGTTTATGGTGAGCATCCAAACTATGGTCCTGAATTTATTGCTGAATCTGTTAAGACCGTTTACAAAGTTAAGCAGGGGAATGGTGAAATTCGCAGGGTAAACATCAATGCAGCTCCACAGGATATAGAAGGCTTCAAAGTTGTTAAAGAGTCGGGGATAGGTACTTATCAGATTTTTCAGGAAACTTATCATAGGGAAGCTTATGCAAAGTATCACCATTCAGGACAAAAAAGCAACTACGATTATCGGATTACAGGACTCGATAGAGCGCAGGAAGCAGGAATAGATGATGTTGGTATTGGGGCATTGTTTGGACTATACGACTGGCGATTTGAGGTAATGGGGATCCTCCGTCATGTAAATCATTTTGAAGCAGTGTATAATATTGGACCGCATACCATCTCATTTCCAAGAATTAAAAAAGCGAGTAATGTTAAGCTGGACGATAAATATCAGGTCAGTGACAATGAATTTACCAGGCTGGTTGCTATTTTACGTCTGGCGGTTCCCTATACAGGACTAATTCTTACAGCAAGAGAGCCCGTTCATGTTCGTGATGAAGTTTTAAGTTTTGGCGTTTCACAGATTGATGGAGGTTCCAAAA
>JAGLSB010000145.1 GCA_023135955.1 Bacteroidales bacterium
TAAAGTTGCCGCGACAAATAATCCTATCAACAAAAAGAAAAGAATTTTTTGTCCAATATCCATTTTCAAATAACTCATGAACAGCGCAATTAAAACCGGCAGGAGCATTGCCAGCATGGCACCATAGGAAGTATGATCATTATAAAAGGGTCTAACAACCCAGTGTGAAGCTACCTGGTTGTTAAGGCCATAAGCAGAATGTCGAATAAGAACATAAAAGATTATTATGCTGAAGGGAATAATATATACCCATAGGTATTGACGAATTCTTTGTGGATTTTTAAAAATTTGTGCGGCGAGAATATAAAATGCAATGATAAACCAGATTCTGGCAAGCAAAAATTTTGCCGATACCAATGGCATTGTAGATGTTATGGACGTGATAAAGATCCAAGCCAGGTTAAAATAGATAGCCAGGCTTACCGGATGTCTTAAAATTTTAATGTCAATCCGGCTACCCTTTATGTATTTAAGAAAGTACAAAAGCATAATGGCAGCAAGCAAGGGCTCTGTAGGAAGGAACATATCTATTGGAAGACCGGGAACTATTTTTGATAATGGAATGGAAAACGGCACGAAAAAAACAATGAGTAAAAGTCCTTTTTCAAGAGAAGTAAAAAACAACCAGGTTACCGCTAAAAGAATAGGCAAAAGAGGAAGATAGAATACTTCGTAGTAAAGAAGAATGCTATTCAAAATTACAAAGGTCAACCCGATAATAAAGATCAGGTAGCTATCTTTATTTTCTGTTTTGAAAACCCGCATCAGGCAGTAACTTTTTTCCTGATATTTTCAACTACTATTAATGTAATCAAAGTGAGTAAAAATGCAGCCAAAGTTGAAATGATAACTATGATAGATTTTTTTGGATAAGCTTTCTTTTCGGCTTTAAAGGCGCTGTCGACAATAAAAATATGCTGAAGATTTTGAGATGCCTCGAGCTCTGCTTCCTGATATCTTTGTTTCATTCTACTCAATCTCTCTGTTTCATGCAGAAGATGATCCCGAATTACTACATAGCTACCTCCATGTTTGGAAAGAACTTTTAGTTTATCTTCAAAAATTTTCTGTGCATTATAATTTCCTTCATTAATAGCTCTTGAGAGACCTTCGTAGTAGCGTTCTGACTGTGTTTCATAATCGTTAATGCCGAGAAAACGAATTTTATTAATGGAATCTTGAAGTATATCCATATTCGTAATCATTGAATTATATTCTTTATCAACAAGGTAGAAAGCGTCAATAGCTCTTTGTTTTAACATTCTGTTGTAAACGGTATCGACAAGGGCTGCAATGTCATTGGCGATATCTGCCGCCATTTGCGGATCGGTATCAAGAACATCGATAACTACTGATAAATACTGAGTTAGCTCAAAATTGATGTTTGAGCTAAATTCTGCATATAATTGAGTCATTGGGAATTTAGAATTACCCTCAATCTCATAATGATCCATCAAATTGTATTTTTCAATAATACGATTACGGATTCCTTCTGAATTAAGAATTTGCATAAGTTGCTCAGACTGTTCTTCTTCTCCTATTTCATACATGGACGATCTTCCACCATAATTATCTGCAAGTAGGTTTTTTGCAATCGAGGCGCTTGTTGTTGGAAACATAACAACAGTCGATCTGAATTTTGGCGTAATTGAAAAAGAGATTAGAATTGATGCAACTCCGGCCAAAAATGTGATAATAAGCAAGGGAACCCGTTTATTCCACATATAAATCAGAAAATCAGTAGAGCTGAAATCGTAATCGTAGTTTGATTGATTGTCTCTGGACATAACAGATGTTTTTATTGTTTAATATTTATGAGGTAGTAATTCTTTTTGCCTTTTTGAACGATAATATATTTTCCGTTAATAAAGTGGTCTTTTGTGATGATTACATTTTCATTACTAACTTTTTCTTTATTAATGCTTAATCCACCGCCCTTAATTAGTCTTCGTAATTCTCCTTTTGATGAAAAAACACCAGTTTCATCTACCATAAAATCGAGAACATTAGAATCCGGATTATTGTTGCCGGCTTCAAACCGTGGGACACCTTCAAAAACAGACAGAAAAACATCTTCGCGAATTTTATTCAGACTTTCGGTAGTTGCTTTACCAAATAAAATTTCCGAAGCTTCAACAGCCGATTTGTATTCTTCTTCACCATGAACCATTGTGGTCACTTCCAATGCCAGTTTCTTCTGAAGTATTCTCATATGTGGTGCTTCTTCATGTTCATTAACGAGAATTTCTATTTTTTCTTTTCCAAGAAGGGTAAAAATTTTGATATATTTTTCAGCATCTTCATCTGAAACATTTAACCAAAATTGATAAAATTTATAAGGAGATGTACGTTTTGGATCAAGCCAGACATTGCCTTCTTCGGTTTTCCCAAATTTACCGCCATCCGCTTTAGTAATTAAAGGACAAGTAAGAGCAAATGCTTCTCCTCCACCAATTCTACGGATTAGTTCAGTACCGGTAACTATATTTCCCCACTGATCAGAGCCTCCCATTTGTAATTTGCAGCTTTTCTCACGGTAAAGATGAAGAAAGTCGTAACCCTGTACAAGCTGGTATGTGAATTCTGTAAATGACATTCCAAATTTTGATTCTGCTGACAAGCGCTTTTTAACAGAATCTTTTGCCATCATGTAATTTACTGTGATATGCTTACCGATTTCACGAATGAAATCTAGAAAGCCAAAATCCTTCATCCAGTCATAGTTATTCACCATCTCTGCCGCATTAGGAGCCTCGGAGTCGAAGTTGAGAAAAAGAGCAATCTGATCTCTGAGACAATCCTGATTATGGCGCAAGGTTTTTTCGTCCAGAAGATTTCTTTCTTGCGATTTTCCGGAAGGATCACCTATCATTCCGGTTGCTCCACCTACCAGAGCCAGAGGTTTATGTCCGGCTACCTGAAAATGCTTAAGCATCATAATTCCTACCAGGTGACCTATATGTAAAGAATCGGCCGTCGGATCAATTCCAACATAAGCCGTTGCCATTTCTTTTTTAAGCAGCTCCTCCGTTCCGGGCATGATATCGTGCAGCATGCCTCTCCACTTTAATTCTTCAACGAAATTCATTATTAGAAAATTTTCCCAAAGATAGTAAAATAGAGGAGATAATATTAAGTAATTTAGTAATAGGGATTGGTTGTTTTAGGTGGTTATTTGGATGTGTTTAAAAAAATTATTTAGGAATTGGATATATAGAATAAATTTTTATTTTAGACCTCCGAGGTCTATAAACCTCGGAGGTTTAAGATATAATTTTATCAGAAACACTCCTTGAACACTATTACCCTGATATCTTCTCGTTTAAAAAATCCTACTATACTTTAAGGGTTTTCCTAAACACACACATTTTTTTAACCTCAAAAAATAAATTCATCATATTATTAAGAGACAATTCTCAAGTCAATTATTAATGGAATTTATATATTTTTCTAACATTAGAATTTTTTCTATTTTTTTTGGCATGTTTTTAGTTAATTTAGCAACGAACAAAATTTATTAATTATGAAGAGGATATTATTATTGATAGGAGTTACCTTTTTTAGCATTGGGATTGCGTCGGCTCAATTTTTAAGCTATGGAATAAAGGGCGGAGTGAATTATTCAAAATTAAAATTTGATGAAATTTCGAATATTACTGCTAACACTCTTGATTATAAATTAATGGAAGACGATGCTTTTCAGAGTTTTCATTTTGGATTGATGACCCGCTTGAATATTTTCAATATGTATATTCAGCCTGAGTTGTATTTCACTACATCTGGTGGAAATGTACTGATTGAGGAAGTTCAAGCTTCGGGAGCAAGTATTGAATATGTTAAGCAGGTAAAATTTAGCAAAATTGACATTCCGGTTCTACTTGGTTTTAAAATGGGTCCATTGAGAATTAATGCTGGTCCGGTTGCCTCTGTTGTACTTTCGGAAAAAAATGAGATAGAAGAAGTCATTCCTGAAATGGAGTCTCTTTCCAAAGCGGCCACAATTGGATATCAGGCGGGTGTTGGAATAGATATTTTGAAATTTCTTGCTCTCGATTACCGCTATGAAGGCGGCCTGAGTAAATGGGGAGATAAACTTACCATTGGAGCAAATGATTATGCTTTCGACTCACGGGCGAATATGCATTTATTAAGTCTTGGTATTTTGTTTTAAATATCAATAAAGCAAAAAAAAGGTGTCTAAAACGATACCTTCTTTTTGAATATTTATTAAAAATTAGATTTTATTCCATTTATTAGGAATTTATCCTATCTTCTAAACTTTCCGTCTGTCATTGTCCAGGTTTTATCTGCCATTTTCCATGGAGAGTAGTTGTTTTCATTTCGGATATAGTCTACATAATCTGCAACTTCTTTATCGAATTGAATAGATTTTCCCTCGGGTACAAAGATGTTAATTTCAACAGTCTGGAATCTCCATTTATTTTCATATTGTGAATGGAAATATGGATCTATATAAAGCATACTGTCTGACCTTGTAAAACGATAATTGATGTTTTCAGCGAATCTTAATGCTTCTTCAAAATCTTCACCTCTCGACGATTTTTCAATTTCCATTTTGAAATCATCGGTTTTCGATTTTCTGAAATCAATATTCACTTCACCATAAATATTTTCATCAGTGCCCATAATGTAATTAAATTCATCTATTCTGAAATTCTCTTTATCATCAAACAAATCCTCATCAAAATTATTCATAGCCAGAAATAAAGTGTTGCCCGAAATGTCACTTAAGCTGATCTCGTTTACAACATCCTCGCTTTCTCTATATTCCTTGGCTTCAAATACACCAAGAGTAATGAGTATAATCAGAGACAGGAACCAAAGAGCAAACGCGCCTGCTCCTAGTGCTTTGTCTTTAGCTTTAAAGCGAAACAATGCCTTGAAGAGTCCATAAATTATAGCCAAAAGAGGAATTAGAATTATCATTATTGCAGACATTCCTAAAAATGAAAGATTCGCAGGACTAATAAATGGTACAATAAAATGACTGACATCAGAATCCCATACATGGAACAGACCCCAACCTGTAGCTCCGGCACCAAAGAAAGCCAATCCTATTAAAGATGCAATCAGGCTTATGCCTGCTATCACAAATGAGACAGCTATTATAGCTAGGATTATTTTGAAAAATCCGATGATAATCACACCCAAAATTCTGAATATTTCATGAAAAGCATCTTCTGTTCTTCTCCCAGCTTTAGAGTTTCTTGCTTTAGAGAAATTTTCCTTCACATCTTCATATTCTTCTCTTACTTTTTTCTCCAAATTTGAGACATTAACTTTCTCTCCTTTCATTTCCAGTTTTTCTGCCGCTGTCAAAGCCTTTGGTACTGCAATCCATAATACCAGGTACAGAATAAATGGGAGACCCCAACCAGCAAGGATCAGAACTACAAATAGTATACGGACAAACAGCAAGTCTATGGCAAAATAGGCTGATAGACCTGCTGCAACACCACCAAATACTGCATTGTCGGGATCGCGATAAAGTCTTCGGTATTTTCCATCGGAAGAATTAAAACTTTGCTTTTGTTCATTAGCGGTAGTTTCATCATCGACTATCTCTTCAGGTTTGCCCATTATTTCAATTATCTCCTCTACCTGTTTGAGACCAATGACCTGGGACTGGTCTTTTAATTTTTCTTCAAGAAGCTCAGCTATCCTGGACTCAATATCGTCAATAATTTCTTTGCTTTCTTCAACATTTGAAAAATGACTACTTATCGTGTCCAGATAATTTTTAAGCTTCTCATAGGCGTCCTCATCAATATGAAAAATCTGCCCGTTTAAATTTATTTTAAGTGCTCGTTTCATTTTATCTTTTTTTAATTATTTACTTTTTCTAATTGACCCAATGGATTTTACCAGTTCGAGCCAGGATTTATCAAGCTCTTTAATATAGCTTTTTCCAATTTCTGTAATTGTGTAATACTTACGTGGCGGACCCTGGGTCGATTCTTCCCAGCGATATGTCAGCAAACCTGCATTTTTCTGCCGGGTTAAAAGAGGGTATAAGGTTCCTTCTACAACTATCAACTTCGCATCTTTCAGCTGATTAATAATGTCTGAGGCGTAAGCGTCCTTTCTTGATAGCATTAGAAGTATGCAATATTCAAGGACGCCTTTTCGCATCTGTGCTTTTGAATTTTCTACATTCATTTCAAATTTATTTTAACATTAATTTAATCAATACAATTCCATTCACATGGTTCTGTCATCCAGATTTCAAAGTCAAGTTTTTCCTCAATAAAAGTATCTATTTCAGATTCTGAAGAAATCACTTGTGCCGGAATCTTTACCTCTGAAGAAAGCCTTAACTCATATTGAGCATAACTTTCATTCTCATCCATATTTATATTTTGACTACCGAGAGAAACTGTTCCCGCAATCAGAATTATGGATAATGCCAGATATATATAAGATGTTTTCATAATACAATACTATTTTAAACATACAACATGACAATACAAAGATAAGTGATAAATGTAGTACCATGCAAGACATAGTAGTAAATAAATTATACTATTTTTATAATAAAATCGTAAGTCACAGAATAACAGTATCATGTTATATAGTAGTAACCAGCAACACAAAATTTTAACCTGAAGCATTTCCGACTATTTACATAGACGTTCCTTCATAATTGATCCATTCCTCCCCCGACATTTGCATTCCCCAAATAATATTATTTAATTTAAAATTGAAAAACTACAGTATGACTGATAATCATGTTCTAAGAAACAAGAATATATATGTAATTTTCTCAATGACTTTGCTTGCAGTCATGGGTGTTGCAAGTATAACACCAGCATTTCCGTCCATTGCAGAACATTTTCAGATAGATTATAAGAAGATTGGATTATTAATTACTGCCTTTACCTTACCGGGAGTTTTTTTAACGCCGATACTGGGAGTTCTGGCTGACAGGTATGGAAGAAAAACCGTTTTAGTACCTGCTTTATTTCTGTTTGCAATAGCCGGATATTCATGCAGCCAGGTTAATTCATTTGAAATGCTGGTCATTTTTAGATTTATTCAGGGTGTGGGAGCTGCATCATTGGGATCCTTAAACGTTACATTGATTGGTGACATATTTTCAAAAGAACAAAGAGCATCAGCAATGGGTCTTAATGCAAGTGTTTTAAGTATGGGTACTGCAATGTACCCCTTTATTGGAGGAGCACTGACAATGATTGCCTGGAACTTTCCATTTTATTTCCCTTTGTTAGCAATTCCGGGTGGTTTAATGGTTCTTTTTGTACTTGAAAGCCCACACACCAAATCTGAAGAGAAATTTCTTATTTATCTAAGGCAAACCCTGAAATCAGTTGGACAGTTAAAGGTCCTGGTTCTTTTTCTCCTCAATGTGTTAACCTTCATAATATTGTATGGATCATATCTTACTTATTTTCCTTTTGTAATGAAGGATAGTTTTTCTTCAACTGCATTTATGATTGGAATAATAATGTCCTCTAGTTCAATAACTACTGCTATTACTGCTTCATTTCTCGGTAGATTAACTAAACGATTTGAACAGAAAGATCTACTTAAAGTATCATATTTGTTTTATATTATTTCATTATGTCTGATTCCTTTTATACCTAACGAATCTTTGATGCTAATTCCTGCGTTCTTTTTCGGTGCAGCTCAGGGGATTAATATTCCTAATGTACAAACAATGCTTGTGTCTATTGCTCCAATGGAGTATAGAGCAGCATTTATGTCTTTGAATGGAATGGTTCTTCGAATAGGACAGACTTTGGGCCCCTTAATTGCAGGTTTATTTTTTGCTTTTTGGGGGAATTAATGCTGCTTTCTTTGGGGGAGCTATTCTTGCATTCTGTATGATATTAATTGTAATGTTTTTTCTTAAATAGTTCTTATGTTTTGAACCGGTTTTGGTTCGGGCGAATAAATTATAAACACATGAAAATTCAAGGTAATTTACTAAAAATGAGTACAGAGATTCATGGTAAAGTTCAATATTCTTTGAAACTTGGGGGTCAGGAATTGAATATGAATGACCTCATTTCGAAGGAATTAAAGATTGAATACCTAAATGAAATCAATTGCATTAAATGTGGCAGAAAAACTAAGACTTCTTTTGCTCAGGGTTTTTGTTATCCTTGTTTTATATCATCATCCGAAACTGAAGAATGTGTATTAAGACCGGAACTTTGTCAGGCTCATAATGGGATTGCCAGGGATATGGATTATGCGAAAAAGCATTGTCTTAACGACCATATTGTTTATCTGGCACTTACAAGTGGTGTAAAAGTTGGTGTAACCAGAATCACGCAAATACCCACCCGTTGGATAGATCAAGGGGCGTGGAAAGCCATTAAACTGGCGGTTACCCCAAACCGGTATCTTGCAGGAAGTATTGAAGTGGCATTGAAACAACACCTGAATGACAAAACAAACTGGAGGCATATGCTAACGAATAAACTTGCTGAAGAGATTAATCTGGTCGAGCAAAAGAATAAGGCAATTGATTTACTACATACCGATTTTCAGGAATATGCCAGCGATGATGATAATATCCTCGAATTACAATACCCGGTAATGAAATATCCTGAAAAAGTGAAAAGTATAAATTTCGATAAAATTCCCTTTGTTCATGATGTGCTAACCGGAATAAAGGGGCAGTATTTGATTTTTGATTCTGGAGAGGT
>JAGLSB010000146.1 GCA_023135955.1 Bacteroidales bacterium
AATTCAACTATATCAAAGCAGGTCGAAGGAATTTGTCTTTATGATACGACATCCCTATGGATAAATATTGATTCTCTTTTTCCTACTCCTCTGAATTATTATTGGAGTACGGGGGAAACAACTGATACTATATTAGTTAACCCAAATATTGATACTGAGTATACTCTTTATTACTCCGACTCAAAGTGCGGCAATATTGGTGTTGACAGCGAAGTTATAAAGGTTGATACTGAACCTCCTCCGATAGCTTTTGCAGGATACGATTCTGTAGTTTGCATTTTTGATAGCATAATGCTTGAAGGGGAGGGTGGAATTGATTTCCTTTGGAACAATCCTCTTACTCTGGATAATCCTAATATTAGTAATCCTTATGCTAATCCAGACTCGACTACTAGTTATGTATTAACAGTATTTAACGAATACTGCTTTGGCACTGATACCGTTGAAATTATTGTTGATTTATGTTTAGAGGAGCTGCCTTTCTCTATTCCGCAAATTATCACCCCAAACGGTGATGGGGCAAATGATAATTGGCAAATTGAAAACATTGATTATTTTACCGAAAGTAGTCTTGTTATATATAATCGATGGTGGAATAAGGTTTATGAAGCTAATCCTTATTTAAATGATTGGCAAGGACAATCTCTCAGAGATGCGGATCTACCCGATGGGACATACTACTATATCCTGGATATTGGAAACGGTTTACTGCCTTATAAAGGCTATGTAATAATACACAGATAGATGACTATGAGTGTAAGAAAAAGTATAATATTGATTTTTGTATTGCTTTTATCACATAAGGTAATATTCAGTCAACAGGAGGTTATGTATAGCCAATATATGTTTGATAAGATGCTTGTTAATCCTGCCTTTGCAGGAAGTTCCAAATGGCTTGTAGGTTCATTGAAGTCAAGAACATCTGTGATGAATATTGAAGGTGCTCCCTTATCCAATTTTTTCACTTTTCAGGCTCCCTTACAAACAAAAAATGTTGGTGTGGGTATTAAGGTAGTTCAGGATAAAATTTCCGTGATAAACAGCTTTAATGCCTCTGGTTTTTTCTCTTATCATATCGGATTTGGTAATGGTAAACTCTCGTTTGGACTTGAAGGTGGAATGAAGAATAGTATTTACAATTACGATAACTTAGTAAAATACGATCTAGTTGATGATGCCATTCCAGTTGGAGAACAATCTGCAATAATTCCTGACGCATCTGCAGGGGTGTACTATCAAACTCAAGAATTTTATGTAGGTCTTTCTGCTAATCATCTTATTAATAGTAAAAGGACGCTACTTATTTATGAAAGAAATAACATTCAAAATATGGCTCCAAATTTTTATGCAATCGGGGGATATATTTTTGAGATAGGACGCGACGGGCTTCTTGAGCCTGGTTTTCTGATTAAATATATGCATGGTATTTCTCTACAGGTTGATGCCAATTTAACTTTCATTTATTTAGAGAGGTTTGGCTTTGGCCTATCATATCGCTCAGGTGATGCTATCGTAGCATTATTGAAATTTGATATCACTAAGAATATCAAAATATCCTATTCATATGATTATACTATTTCAGGATTGTCTGATTATTCAAGTGGGGCACATGAAATCTCTATTAGTTACGGAATTGAATTAAGACCACCGGCTGCAAAAAAGGTGGTTCATCCCAGATATTATTTTTAATATATATAATGCCAGAATGCATTTCTTTTGAAACTAATTAAATATATATTATCGAGCCTTATTATTCTTTTCCTGTCGGAATCCGTTTCTTTATCACAGAAAAATCTTGGTGAAGGGAATAGGTATTTTGACAGAAATCAATTTGAAGATGCAATACCTTTTTATCAAAAAGAGATAGAGAAAGGAAAGTATAAATATAAGAATGAAGCTAGAGAGAAATTAGCTGCCTGTTATCGACTGACAGGGAATTTTTTGGAGGCAGCAGAGATTCATAAATTTCTTTTAAGTAGGAGTAGTCAACTAAACAGGGCAGAGAATACACTTCTATATGCAAATGCACTAAAAAATGGTGCACAATATGATGAAGCAGCTGAACAATTTGAAAGTTATATTAAGCTTGTCCCCAAGGATCCAATGGGACCACTTTATTTTGAATCTTGCAGGATGGCTCAAATCTGGCTCGACCAGGAAGAGAAGTATTTAGTTAAGAACTTTATGGGCATCAATTCAGAGGAGGTTGAATTTTCTCCAACATTCTATAAAGACGGTATCGCTTTCACCTCATCTCGTGAAGGAAGTACAAAGAAATTTATTAGTTCATCTGATGGAATTGATGAAAACAGAACTGACATTTATTTTGCTGGTGTAGGTGATCAAAATGTAGCTGAGCTAAATTCAGATATGTTTGATGGTGTAAATTCCTATCTGCATGATGGAACGAGTACATTTAATAATGACTTTACTAAGATATATTTTACAAGAACCATACTTGGCGAAAAGGATAAAAAAAAGAATACAATATTAAACTCACTTCAAATCTTTTATAGTGAACTTAATCTGGATGGGGAATGGAGCGATCCGGTAAGTGCTTTCCCATTTAATGACAAGAGCTATTCTGTTTTTCAACCGAGTCTCTCAAAAGATGGATTCCGAATTTATTTTGTATCTGATAAATCTGATGGATATGGCGGCACGGACATCTATTATGCAGATATGGAGGAAGATGGAAATTGGAGTGAACCTGTAAACCTGGGAAATTCTGTAAATACTTTTGGAATCGAATTATTTCCATATATACATAGTAAGGATACTTTATTCTTTTCTTCTAATACTCACCCCGGTATGGGAAAACTGGATATTTTCAGAGTGGTTTCTACTAATGGAGTATGGGGAAAACCAGTAAATATGGAACTTCCAATAAATTCTATCGGGGATGATTTTGGTATTGTTATGAATGAAAATCAGACTACTGGATATTTCAGCAGTGATAGGTTTGATGGTATGGGAAAAGATGATATTTATTCTTTATATAAATATGGTCCTCAGGAAATAATTATTGAAGGACATCTTCTCAAAATACCAAATCATACTTTCTTCAGTACAATCACATACAAGATTAAAGAAGCTAATGTAGAAGGATCGATTGTATTAAAATCTGAAGAAGGTTTTTATACCTATCCCCTGAAGGAAGACATAGACTACTCAATTAATATGCGCAAGGATGGTTTCTTCTATGATGAAATTCAATTGAAGCTTAATCGTGATGAAGAATATGACATGTATTCCATGGATATTAAATCCACAAATTCCGATATAAAACTTGAAGGCTCATGGGTAAATGCATTCCCGGAAGATCTTAGAAGTAGAATTGATACTCTTCAGACGGATGATTTTTGGTCGCTAATTCAAAGTTCTGAAACTTCAGAAATCGCGATGCCTGGAATTGAACTTTGCCTGAATAAGGATTCAGAAGTCCAGAATATGACGGTAACAGAAATAAATGGGAACTATCAGTTTTCTGATAAATTACAAAGAGGGGAGAATTACACAATTGAAGTAAATAAAGAAGATCCGGAGCAATTTGCCATTAGGTATAAGAAGGAAGAAGAAACTATCGAGGACAGTCTGCAAAACCTATTAGCAGACGAAGCTATTGATACCATTGTCATACACGATAGTGCAGAGATATTTGAGGCTGCAATTGACTCAAGTCAATTGGTACCACCAGAAGATTCATTGACAAAAATTATTCCTCCTGAAACATATATATTCACTGGAGTGATAAAAAGCAATGAAGACGAACAAGGGATTTCTGACACTGATGTCAAACTATTTGAGGATTATGAATTTAAAGATCAAACTATTACAAATAATGTAGGAGAATTCGATTTCGAACTCGAGGAAAATACTGAATATGATGTAGTAGCCACAAAAGAAGGATATTTCCAGGCGGGTTTTGAAATTAGTGGAGAGGAACAGGATTTGTCAGAGGGTATTGAAGTAGAGATGAAGATGGATGTCATTACATTAGATCGAACTATAAAGCTGGAAAATATTCTTTTCGATCTTAACAAGTATAATTTAAACGCTGAGGCAAAGTATGAGTTAGATAGACTAAATGATTTTTTAGTTATAAACCC
Organism: Bacteroidales bacterium; assembly: GCA_023135955.1. Lineage (GTDB taxonomy): Bacteria > Bacteroidota > Bacteroidia > Bacteroidales > JAGLSB01. The sequence continues at coordinate 4,110 of JAGLSB010000146.1, forward strand.
GAATGCAAGAATACAACTAAATGCTCATACCGATAATAATGGGAACTATTATTCAAATTTGCTATTATCTTACAAAAGAGCGGCATCTTCAAAGAATTATCTTGATCAGAAAGGTATAGATAAAAACAGAATCATTATTATGGGTTTCGGTGAAACCTTTCCAGCAATAAATAATGCTAAAACTGATGAAGATCATAAATTAAATCGAAGAGTAGAATTTAGAATTATAGATAGTTTGTATGAAAGTACAGGAATCCTATATAATAACATTCAACTTGAGAATCCTTCTGTTTTTACTATTATGGCTGAAAGCCCGTATTCAAAGAGGCAGAGATTTTCAGTAGGTGATCCATTACCCTCAGGAACATATTACAGAATTCTTTTAAAACAATCTAAAACTCCTTTATCATACGATGAATTTGATGGAATTTTTCCGGTTGTGGAAGAATTAAACAGAGGTTCTGGTGAGTATTATTATTATGCAGGTCTTTTTAGCAATATGAATGAAGCTAGTGAGGCAGGTAAATTGCTTTCGAGTTATGGTTATGCACCAATTGATATTCCTGTTTATACAAATGGGAAGATAATAGTTTCTGATGCTGTTGCTGAAAATAGATCCACTAATAAAACTAATCGGCCTTCGGGTACTGAAATAATAGCTGGGAGTGTACCCGGTTCAGGTTCGCCTGAAGTACCAGTATTTTCCATTCAGGTTGGAGCATTCAAAAATCCTTTACGGAGACCTGAAATAAACAGGTTCCGGAAATTGGCTGATGGAGATGGGCTCTATAATTTCAAAAATAAGAACCATTATATATATTCAATTGGACAATACAGAAATATTGAAGAGACTGAAAGAATAAAAGAAGGATTGTTTAATAAAGGACTTAATAAAGAATCTTTTATAATTGCATTTTGGAAAGGAGAGAGAATACCTGTTAGAGAAGCAATTCTACTGTTAGAGAATATGAGTAGTAAAGACACCGAATCAGCTATCTATAATACAGCCAACACACAGGATATTCCAGATTTTTGTGTTCAGATTCTTGCACTGAAGTCAAAAGCAAATAAGACTACTATTAAGGAGTTAGAAAACCTGGCGGGTGAGTATACTTTAAATATATACTCAAATAAGGGTTATATTATTTATACAGTAGGAAACTTCAATACTGTAAATGAGGCAAGTCGTGCGAAAGAGATAATGATTGATCGGGGAGCTGAACCGAATATATTTGTTTCTGCTATCCTAAATGGAAAGCGTATTGCTGTTCAAGAAGCAGTTGAATTGAGAAATATTAGTAATAAGAATTAACACATCTTTTATAGTAATTAAATAATTCAAAAGTATGAAAATTTTAAAAATTATTCTGTTTCTGATGTTGCTTACTACGCCAAAGATTAGCTTTGGTCAATGCAGCTCAGATGAATTTCTAGACAATTGTGCCGCTAAACTAGAGACTTTTACTTTTATTAAGGCCTTTAATACAGAAATGAAGAAAACTCAAAAAGTTGAGTATTCTTATATTTTTTCAAAAGGCTCTTCCTACATGATTGTAGCTTGTGATCAGGACATTCCAGGAGCCAAAATGATTATAAACCTATATGACAGGAATAAAAAGCTTATTGTTAGCAGCTACAATAAAAAGTCAAAAAAGCATTATCCTGATCTACTTTATCCTTGTTCTGCAACAGGTGTATACTATTTGGAAGTAACATTTGAAGGATCAAAAGGTGGTTGTGGGGTTTCACTCCTGGGTTTTAAAAAGAATTAAGTATTAACCAGAAAATTAATGATGATGAAAAAGATACAATTGTTTCCGATTTTTCTGCTACTGGTATTAACTGGTTGTAAAAATACAAATAATAAAAGCGATGAAGTAAATATTAATGATATTCTAAATGAAGAATCCACTGAACCAGAGTTGGTTATATCGGAGGAATCAATAAATGAAATCATTCAATCAATTCCTTCACCTCTTGAAATGGCTTCACTAATTAAGGAATCAGGTGCAAGTTTTAATGAAGACTTTCTTAATAGTACTGATAATCAGGATCTTTATCGAACCGATTTTGAAAAGGCAATGGCCATGGGTATATATGCAGGTGATTTAGGTTATATTAATATTTATGAGAAATCCTATGTTGCTCTAAAATACCTTAAAACAATTAAGAAACTTGCTGACGATCTTAATGTAGGTCAGTTTTTCGATTTTGAAACCATTAAACGAATGGCTTCAAATGCCGATAAAATAGATTCATTGCTGTACCTTTCTACTCTTAATTTTGAAAGAATGGATCACTACTTAAGAAGCCAAAAAAGAAGTAACCTGAGTGTTCTGCTAGTAACTGCTACCTGGATTGAGAGTCTTTATATTGTTACCAAAGTAGGGAACTTAACTTCAAGTGAGCCAATTATTGAAAGAATTGCTGAACAGAAAATTATTCTGAACCAGATATTATTAATGGTATCAACTTATAGCGATAATCAATTCTTTCAGAATCTGCATGAAGAAATTTCTCTTCTTAAGAAGGAATTCGAATCTGTAAGTATCGATTATGTATACCGAGAACCTGAAATAGTTGAAGAAGATGGGAGATTGGTAATTATCGATAATAGTACTACTGAAGTCAATATTACTCAAGAGCAAATTAATGCTATCAGTAATGTTCTGTCAGAAATTCGTTTAAAGATAATTGAGAGTGATTGATTAGTTATTACTCAATAAATTGCTGTCTGAACCTTTGTAATTTACTTTACCCCCTTGGTTCAGACAGCATTAAATTCTTTAGGCCAAATGTGTCAAAGCCCAAATTTAACTGAAGTTAAGAAATAATATTTCTCAGGTAAAATTACTCAAATCAGGCACGTGAATTCACTTATAAAAAACGAGTATTCTTTTAATTGATTCAAGTATTGCTACTGTATTATGAGTAACCAATCTGTTATATTTTTGATAATAGAATTAGGCAAATTATGAAAATTCTTAATTACCGTTTGAACGTAAAGTTGAACTTAATACTAGTACTGTTTATATTATTTAATATATCTGGTATTTTCCTTATTCTGAATAGTATTAAGCCTGATTTTATTTACCAACAGATTACCAATGTTATAATCATCATTGTTCTATGGTTGTTTTTGATCATCCTGATTAAGCAGATCTTTTCTCGTTTCTTTGTCAATCCTCTTGGAAAGGTATCTAAGGTCTCAAGACTTGCTTCAATTGGTGATTTGTCTACTAAGGTTGATTATAAAAGTAAGGATGAAATTGGGGAAATAGCATCCTCTATAGATAGCATTATAGAAAATGAGCAACATCTTGCAGAATTTGCGGAGCAAATTGGAGATGGGAACTTTAAAGTTGAATATGAGGTTCTCAGTGAGAAGGATAAACTTGGGTCTTCACTCACTCTTATGCGTGATAAGCTCAAAAAGTTGGCAGACGATGATATGGAAAGGAACTGGTCATCTGAGGGGCTTACTAAATTCGAGGAAATCTTAAGAAAAGAGGAGAATGATTTGCAAATTTTGTGCGATACTGTTCTTTCTACACTGGTTAAGTATATGGGTGCAAACCAAGGGATGATTTTCCTTCTGATAAAAGAGAAAAAGGATACATACCTGGAATTGACTTCAGCATATGCCTGGGAAAAGAAAAAATATATAGATAAAAAAATTCAATTGGGCGAAGGCTTAATAGGGCAAACTGCAATAGAACGTGAAACAATTTATTTGACAGACGTCCCAAATGAATTTATAAATATTACTTCTGGTCTTGGAGATGCCAATCCTCGAAGTATTATTATTATTCCTTTTATATTTAATGGTGAGCAATTTGGAGTAATGGAAATGGCCTTCTTCAAGCAACTAAAACCATTTGAAAGGGA
>JAGLSB010000147.1 GCA_023135955.1 Bacteroidales bacterium
GTACAGATTGAAAATTACTACACCTGATGGTGATCAATATGAATCGGACTATGAGACAATAAGACAAGGTGCTCCGGTTGACTCAATTTATTATGAACGGGATAATATGTATGTAGCTTCTGAAGATGAGGAATTATATTTTGTTCAATTTTATTTAGATCTTAAGGGATCTGAAAGTGATTCAAGGTACTATCGCTGGGGTTTGACAGAAGCCTGGGAATATGTCAGTATTTCATATATCGATTATATATATGTGGATGAAGAGTTAAATATAGAGTACCCCGAATCTCCTATAGAGTTTTATCGATGTTGGAATAGCAGGAAAGTTCCTGGTTTCTATTCATCTTCAACAGTCAACCTTACCAGCAACCTGAAAAAGAAAATTCCATTGCATCAGGTTTCAACCGTGACAGGTCGTTTAAGTATAAAATACAGCCTCTTAGTTGAGCAATACTCTCTGAATGAAGGAGCATATAATTATTGGAATCAAGCCAAAACAGAGACTGAGGAGGCAGGAGGTCTTTACACTCAACAACCAGGGCAGACCCAGACAAATTTGTTTAATGTAAATGATAGTAAAGAAGAAGTCCTTGGTTATTTCTGGGCCTCGTCAAAAACTGAAAAGCGTATCTTCACCTCTCGTCCTCGCGATCTGACAATCAATCCTTATTGTCAATTGGACAGTTTCCTTTTAGAAGATCATGGGGAAGGTTCTTTCCCCAGATACATTGTAATTAAAATGGACGCAGATGATGATCCTATTGAATTTACTAGTAGCCCGGAGTGTCTAAATTGCACATTATTAGGTGGAGTTAACAAGAAGCCAAATTACTGGGAGTAAAAGTGATATACAATGCAGAGAAAAGATAATAAAATATTTATTCTGGTAACAATCTTATTATTGTTTAGCTATAAGCTTGGGTTCGGACAGTTTATGGCACCTATGAAACTAATGGAATCTGGCGAAAGACTTTACCTATTCACTGACAGGGCATTGTATAGCGTATCTGAGAAACTATTCTTTTCGGCATTTTATAATCAACCTCCTCAAACTGAACTCGCCAAATGGAGTACGGTTTTGTATGCAGAACTTATTAAATGGGATGGTACAAAGCTGGTTCAATCTAAAGTCCCAATAAAAAATGGATTTGCTGATGGATTCATTAATATCCCTGAGAATATTAAATCAGGGAACTATTACTTAAGAGTATATACTAAATGGATGCGAAACTATTCTCCATATTCATATAGTTATATCCCTGTAAAAATAGTTAATCCACATGTTCGGGAGATTGATAAGAGGCCTGAATCAACTGATCAAATCGTTCATATAGAGAATAAAAGAGATTCGAATATATCAGAAGATATTATTATCTCCGGTATTGAGCCGACCTATAGAAGACGTCAGTTGGTGGAATTTGAGGTGTCTATTCTTACAAAGCAATTATCCGGACCATATTGCCTTAGTGTAGCTAAGCTCGAAAACAATAATAAAGTGGCAGGCTCATATAGCTTCGCAGGCTATGAGAACATTGATTTTAACAAGGAAGTTGAATATTTGCCTGAAATTAATAGCTTATCACTGTCAGGAAAAGTTATTGATCGATCTACCAAAAAGCCTCTTACCGAGGAAGAAATAATTCTTACATCCACATTAAATCCTTTCTTTTTCTCAACATTAGAATCATACAGTGATGGTAGTTTCTTGTTCTCCCTTCCAGAATATGAGGGTTCCCATCAGTTTTGCCTATCATTGGGAAATGAGGAACTGGATGAAGTTGAGTTTCAAATCGGTAATGATTTTTGCAATCAACCAGTAATTCTTCCTTATACACCTTTTGAATTAAACACAGAAGAAGAAATCATAGTAGAGGAAATTTCTACAAATGCTCAACTAAGCAAAAAGTTTTACAATATACATTCATCCAATAATGAAAAGGAAAGTTATTATCCATTTTATGGAAAGGCTCAAGGAATTACCTATGTAAATGACTTCGTTGAATTAATTGATTTGAAAGAGTTCTTCTTTGAAATAATCATGAACGTTTTTATCAGGTATGAAAAAAAAGAGCCTTATCTTAAATTAGATGATATGAGCAGTATGTGTAATTTTTCACCACTTGTTTTATTGGATAATATTCCAGTTCCAAATGATAAAAGACTGCTGAGCATTCCCACCAATAGAATTGATAGGATTGAAGTAATCAATGGCGGATATGCTGTAGGAAATAATATGTATAGTGGAATTATAAGTATCTATTCAAATAATAGAGATCTTGCTGGTATGGACTTGAATATGAATCTTCAGTTTTTTAATTATCAATTGTTTAGTGATAATGTTCATTCTTTTCCAGAATATTCCTATGATAACTTTTCACGAATGGCAGATATGCGAAATCTATT
>JAGLSB010000148.1 GCA_023135955.1 Bacteroidales bacterium
TTAAGAGGTCTTATTTTTGTGCCAGATTTATTGGGTGTTAATTAAATTCAAGAAAACCCACAATTTTTTTTCCACAAAATAACATTCCACTTTGTTGAAAAGTGAAAATCTGAAATCAGAATTCATTATGATTTAGTTATTAACTTTATATTGAATATTCAGCTATAACAATCCTACAATAATCAGTAACCTCAGGCTTGTTTGTATGAAAAACACAGAGTTAAAAAAACAATTTGATTCTATTATAAACGAATTGTCAAAAAACACGAGCTCTTATTAAAAGAAAGTTAATCAATGGGTTGTGAACTTAAGTTGAAAAGTTCTTAATATTGTTAATAAATGCAATAGTCAATTTTTTGGTCGGTGAACGTCGGTTGTATAAATTGCATTACTCGTTTTTGCCTTGGTTTTTTTACCTAACCGACAGGCAGCTAACCCGTAACTAAAAAAAGAGAGAATGCAAGAAAAGGCTTCAACGAATAAAACAGGAATTCTATTTAAAGAAAGACCTCAGAAGTATAAATCTGGGGATAAAAAGCAAGAGATTAATGTTAAGAACTTTTCTTTTGAAGAAGCCATTCAAGAATCTTTAAAATATTTCAAGGGAGACAAACTCGCATCAAAGGTCTGGGTAAATAAATACGCACTGAAAGATTCATTTGGTAATTTATTTGAATCAAATCCTGATATGATGCACCGGCGGATTGCATCAGAAATTGCAAGAGTAGAGAAAAAGTATCCCAATCCAATGTCAGAGGATGAAATTTATTCTCTTCTCAAAGACTTCAAATACATCGTTCCGCAGGGATCACCAATGTCGGGTATAGGAAATAACTTCCAAATAGCCTCGCTTTCTAATTGCTTTGTTATAGGAAATGAAGGGCCATCGGACTCTTATGGCGCAATCATGAACACTGATCAGGAGCAAGTTCAGCTAATGAAAAGACGAGGAGGTGTAGGTCATGACCTCTCACATATACGACCTTCGGGAAGCCCGGTTCTTAATTCTGCCCTTACCTCTACTGGTGTCGTTCCTTTCATGGAAAGATATTCTAACTCAACTAGAGAAGTAGCTCAGGATGGTCGCCGTGGTGCATTAATGCTTAGTATATCTGTTAAGCATCCCGATTCAGAAAACTTTATTGATGCAAAATTAGAAACTGGTAAAGTAACCGGAGCTAATGTATCAGTCAGGATCGATAATGAATTTATGGAGGCTGTGGTTAATAAAAAACCATATGTGCAACAATATCCGATAGATTCAGATAATCCAACATATAAGAAGGAAATAGATGCCGAAAAGTTATGGTCTAAAATCGTACATAATGCATGGAAATCGGCTGAACCAGGAATTTTATTCTGGGATACTATCATCAACGAGTCGGTTGCCGATTCTTATGCTGATTTGGGCTTTAAAACCGTGAGTACAAATCCTTGCGGCGAAATCCCACTTTGTCCATATGACTCATGCAGATTATTAGCAATTAACCTTTATGGTTATGTTGAAAATCCATTCCAGGAAAATGCTGTTTTTAATTTTGAACTGTTTAAAACACATGTTCAAAAAGCTCAACGAATAATGGATGACATCATTGATCTTGAAATAGAAAAAATTGATTCTATTCTAAATAAGATAGATAGCGATCCGGAGCCAGATCAATTAAAGGCAGTTGAAAGAACTCTGTGGGAAAAAATCAGGGAAAAGTCTCATGAAGGAAGAAGAACAGGAGTAGGAATTACTGCTGAAGGGGATATGCTTGCTGCACTAGGATTAAGATATGGAAGCGAAAATGCCATTGATTTTTCTGTAGAGGTTCATAAAACAATTGCTATTGAAGCATACCGGTCTTCCACAATGATGGCTAAAGAAAGAGGCCCCTTTGAGGTTTTTGATGCACAGCGAGAAAAAGACAATCCTTTTATTCAGCGGATTAAAAGTGAGGACAAAGGTTTGTATGAAGATATGTTGAAGTATGGAAGAAGGAATATTTCATTATTAACTATTGCTCCAACCGGTACGACAAGCCTGATGACTCAAACAACTTCAGGAATCGAGCCTGTGTTTTTACCAATATATAAGCGCAGAAGAAAAGTTAATCCTAATGATAAGGATATCAAAGTTAGCTTTATAGATGAGATTGGCGATAGCTGGGAAGAATATAATGTATTTCATCATAAATTTGTTGTATGGCTGGAGACTAAGGGATACAATATTGATGAAGTTAAAACAATGGATGAGGATGCTTTAGAGAAAATTGTTAAAAAATCTCCTTATTATAAAGCTACATCCACTGATGTTGATTGGGATGCCAAAGTGAGAATGCAGGGAAATATTCAGAAATGGGTCGATCATTCAATAAGCGTAACTATTAATCTACCAGAAAAGGCAGAAGAAGCACTAGTTGGCGAATTATATGTTACCGCCTGGCAAAGCGGTTGTAAAGGAGTTACTGTTTATCGTGATGGATCTCGTACCGGTGTCCTTGTGGGAAATGATAAAAAAGAAAAGTCAACAGAGGAAGATTCTGGATGGGAAAAGTTAGTAAGGCCAAAAGAACTGGAAGCCGACATTTTAAGATTTATGCATAATAAGGAGAAATGGATTGCATTTATTGGTATGATTGATGGAAAGCCTTATGAAATTTTTACTGGTTTACAAGACGATGAGATTTTCCCTATTCCTAAGAGCATTACAAAAGGAAGAATTGTTAAAAACAGAAATGAGGATGGGGAAAGTCGTTATGATTTCGAGTATACAGATAAGAGAGGCTACAAAAATATACTGGGAGGCCTGAGCCATCAATTTGAAAAGGAATACTGGAATTATGCTAAGCTAATTTCTGGAGTTTTAAGACATAAAATGCCAATCGCCGGTGTTTTGGAACTTGTCAATTCACTACGTCTTGACAGTGAGGCTATTAATACATGGACTGCAGGAGTATCCAGAGCACTTAAAAAATATGTTCCAGATGGTACTAAAGCTAACAAAAAGGCGAAATGTGATGAATGTGGTTCTTCTGATCTGGTATATGAAGAAGGCTGCTTAAAGTGTAATAACTGTGGAAATTCTAAGTGTGGGTAAGGATTAAGAACGAATATTTCTAATATCAATACGACAATCTTCCAGATCAAGCATAGCATTTATTAGTCCGCAAAACTTAAATAGCACTAAATCATCAACTCCAATTTCCTCTTCAAAAAGAATCCCTTCATCTATAAGGCGTGATCTTTTAGTACCTTTTAATAGAGGATTTGCCGGAGTAAAATATTTGCTTCCATCATAAAAAACAAGATTAGCAAAAAGGCTATCTGTGAAAAATCCCCTTTTCATAATAATTATATCGTCGCAATTTTTACGTTTTTCAAAAAGGGTATTTAATTTTGACCTATCCGTATATTTATACGAATAATCTACGGTATTATCGGCAACTATTTTCAGACTTTTAATGTGTGGAATCTTGTATTCAACGAGTTTGTAATTAACAATCTCCTTGCTATAAGAAAAAGTACATCTAAGGGTTTTATCCCCGGGAAGATTCGGGATATCGGCTACATAATTAATCAAATCCAGGTCTGAAACATCATCAAAAAAATGATGACGAGTCTGATTCATTCTGAAATTATGCCTTTCAATATTCAGAGCTTCTCCTTTATTAATTTTTATAGTTTCAATGAACCGGGACATAAATTTTATCTATTAATTCTCTATATTCTTTTTTCGCATCACTCATGGATGTTATTCCGCCGCCGCTTTTATAAAAATATTCATCACCTTCTTTTTCAATATATCTTATCATAACTGCAGAATCGAGAGATTCACCATTAAAATATCCGAAAACTCCTGTGTAAAACCCCCTGTTATAATTTTCTGTAGCTTTAATAATTTCGACGGTTTTCTTTTTTGGAGCGCCAGTAACAGAGCCTGCAGGAAGAATTTTCTGAAAAAGATCTCCAAAGTTATTGCAGTATTCGGGAAATAGATCACCTGAAATTTCAGAACTGACTTGAAGAATAGTTTTCCCCCCTGTGTTTATTTCATCAATATAACGATACCTGTTTACTTTTACATTTTTAGCTACTTTACTTAAGTCATTCCTTAACAAGTCAGTAATTGTGGCATGTTCAGCACTTTCCTTGGGATCGTCCAGAAGTTTTTGGGCAGATTCAGGATTTTCCTTAATAGCAGTTCCTTTCATGGGATAAGTGTATATTTTCCCATTCTTAATCTTAATAAAGCTTTCAGGGGAAAAGACCACAAACCGATCTTTTAA
>JAGLSB010000149.1 GCA_023135955.1 Bacteroidales bacterium
GACATCCTCCTTGGCAATTATCTTCTATACTAATCTCGAAAATCTTTTGTTTGAATAAGGGAAATCAACTCCCATCGCAAAGAAAGCGAATAATCCTCCAAGGACAGCTGCAGCTAATGTTTCCCAGCCGAAACCAGAAATGATAACAATTTGTTCCGTTGGAATTGTTGTCATAATTATTCCAATTACAAGGCTAATAATGGCTATCCATTGGTACAAACGGAGTCCTTTTAAAATCTTCGTTTGCACCTCTCCCCGATAGGCTTCTTCTACAAAACGACCAATCCCAGTCAATATCAAATAAATGCCGGAAATAAAAGATGCGGGGAAGCGATTATTCCAAAGTGCAAGCAAAATGAAGCCGACGATAAATAGCCAGAGAATAGCATAGAGTTGTGTAGGGTGAAGTAATTCTCCTTTCATTCCTGAAATCCTGCTGACTCTGGATCGAAAATGAAAATATCGAATTCCAATTCTCGGGTTATCCACTGGTCCTCCATGACAACAGCCGTTTACCAAACATCTAAACCGGCCGATTGCCTGTACCCAGGGCATAACTACCGAAGCCACACCGATAATTACCCAAACATTTACCCCCATTGCCCAAACGGCGAGGCAACCAAATGGGATTCCTACCAAGGAACCGTAATACCCGAATGGTCTTTTTAGTTTTTCCGAACCTTCTACTATTTGAGCCCAAAGACCTGAAAAAACAATCCCTATAAAAGCAAAAACCAGAATAGCCCATGCATAAATCTTTCCTGATAAAATGCCCGCAAGGAGAATAGCAAAGAATACTCCGATTCCGATATAGAATCCGTGATTAATTATTCTGACCTTACCGATTACCCACTCCTGCCAGGAATTTGCAATTTTTTCACTAGTGTTTTTCAAAAAATACCAGATTCGGTTATAATTGGCTGCAAGTAAAAAAATCAAAAGGGAAGTCACCAGATGAAGTATCGAAGAACTACTATTGGTCAGTTGTATAGCGCCAAGCAAGATGGCAATCAAACTAGTATATACGAAGAGCTTGGTTGATTGTCGAAGAATCGCTTTTAACGAAATTAATATTAAAAATATTGGAACAGCGATAATAGAAAGAGCCAACCCTGAGCCCTTATCCGTAATGGAATTTTCGTAAAGAAAATATTGAGTTCCTATCGCCGGGGAAATGAGTGCAATGAAAACGGATAATGTCAAACCAAGGATTACCGAAACTGCCCATTCAAACAGAATATCTTTTTTTTTCAGTAAAAATGGAATAATGATAATAAAAATGAGACTCAGGATTTGAAGTTGTGGATTTCCAAAAACAGGATGAATGATCAATGTATTTCCTGTAAAAGGTGAAATGTTACCGGACAGTTTTATTATAAGATAATTCCCGAGTGTCAACATTATGGCTATAACAATTACAGAAGCAATACTATCTCTCAAGGATGTCGGACCAGAGCTATTTTCCGGAAGATGTAAAACTGTTTTTATGGTTTCTTTGGGGAACCTTTTCTTCAAATCGATTTTTTCATATCCCCACACGAGAGCAATCATGCTGAGAATGGTAAGGGGTGTAACTAACCACAATCCGCTAGAAGAACCAGTCAAAACAAAAACGCCGACCATTAAAATTCCGAAACCCCAATAAATCGGATGTTGGAAAAGTTGATAAGGTCCTTTTTTTACGAATTGAGAAGGAGGGAAAGCATTCATAGGTAAGCCCTTGCCGTGTTTCATTAAAGCAATCATTGCCCACAAAATCAGTAAGACACCTACAATAGTAATAATCAATCCGGCAGTTTTAGATTCAATCGCCGGGTATCTGATAATTGATTCCGTAAATTTTGCCCAAAACCAAAAGCCAACAGGTATGATTACAAGGAACAGCAGAGCATAAAGGAATTTTGCGAATAAATGTGTTGATCTTTTCATTTTTTAATACGCATTTTAAAGAAAAAAATAATTATAGAAAACAACAGAAATGCTGAGCCATATATAAGGCTAAAAAGGCTTGCTTTGGTGGTTGAATAATCTGTAAAGGCAGCGATAATTGCTGTTTGGGAGGGAAAATAAGCTGGCAATAATTTTATTATAGCCTGGTTTTGCGCCCCTGCATAAAACAAAGGATTCTGCAACCAACCCGCATCAATGTTTACCAACAAGACAATCAATAATATACCCTCTAATTCACCTTTTATTACACTACCTACTGCCAATCCATAACAACCATAAACGAAGCCGATTAGCATCAACCCGATTATGAATTCAAAAAGGTGATTTATTGGAAAAAAGGCATAGGTAAGAAAACCAACATAAATAGCTATAAAGGAAATCATTAAAAAGAGAGAGAGAAGTATTGAGATTAGTAATTCAATGGGATGATACCCACAAATAACCAGCCTCCGATTGACTTCACTGTTTTTCTGAATGAGGTTCAACGCAAGAAAAGAAACCAGAAAACCAGCAGATGCAACTGCAATGAAAATTAAAGAAATTCCCCTTTCAACGATGTTGACAAAAACTTCTTCCTTCAGGGATGCTAGTCGAAACGGCAGTACTTTTTCCGAAGTAGTAAGTTCTACTATAGAAAGAAATACGATTGGGATGACTGCTATTAAAATAAGTGCAATTCTTCGGCGGACCAGCATCCTCAAAATCATGTAAAGGCCAGTGTAAATACGATATGTACTCATCTTAAATATCCGTTTTCAATTTTATAAATTCTATCGAATCGGTCCTTTTCGCTCAATAAATGAGTAACTATAAGAATAGCGCAACCCTTTTCTCTAAGTTTGTCAGTGTAATCCCAAAACATCAGGTATGTATCCCAGTCAAATCCATTATAGGGTTCGTCTAAAATAAGTAAATCGGGTTGAAGAATCATCGCAATCGAGAGATTGAGTTTTTGTTGGGTTCCCCCGCTCAGGTTAGCTATTTTTTCATTACGGAACTTTTTAAAATTGAAATGATTCATCAGTTCTTCGCAACTGCTAAGCAGTTTATCTTTTTCAATTCCGTATGCAGCAGAAAAATATCGGAAGTGTTCATCAACAGTCAATTGAGAAAAGAGTAAAGTCTTTTGGGGACAATACCCCAATTTGCCGTCAATGGCAACTTTTCCTCTATCGGCTTTCCACTCTCCAACAATAATTCTGAGAAGTGTAGACTTCCCTGATCCGTTTTCGCCAACAATGCCACACATTGAGCCCCTTTTCATTTCAAAGGAAACATCTCTTAATACTACTTTTTTACTAAATGATTTGGCAATATTTTCGGCTTTTATAATCATGCTGATTAAGGTTTGAAATTAACCAATTCATGTATTGCTGTTCCTTGATCGATGACTGCATCACGCTTCTTGAGAATCCCCTTGCTTAGCCATTTGCATTCTTCTGCCATAATAAATTTTAAGGGTATAATTTTATTAATTCCTGGCAAATAACGAACGAGACTTTCGACAACCGATAATATTTTTTTTTCAGATTCCAGCACCACATCCTTGTCGAGTTTCAGTGAGATATTCTTCCCGGCAATAAGAATATTGTCATCTTCAATTATGCAGTTTTTTATTTTTTCTCCGTTCAGCCATAACCATTGCCTCTTTTCTTCAGCTATCAACTCAATCCAAACCATTTGGTTTTCACTCGATCCGAACCGGCCCCAACGCAATTCATCCATCGGTATTTTCCATGGAGGAACCGTGAGTAAAAGTTGTTCTGCATAACCCATTCCTCTAATTGTTCTATCTTTAAATTTCAGACTTACACTGGATGCGGGCTGATGACAATTCCAATCTACAGATCCTTCTTCGGAATCAAATATTCGAGCATTAAGCGGAGTTGCTAAGGGTTTCCAACAGCCCTCCACACCAAATTTTGAATCACTCCAGCATATTATTCCGTTTTTACTCACTGGCATATTGATATTTCGGAATCGAGATGTTTGACTTACACCGGAGGCAGGGTCAAAGCTTAACCAGCTAGTGTATTGAACCTCCAACATGTTCCAATTTAATTTTGCGGCATAGAAAATCATTGTTTCTCCATTTTCTCCGACGAAATCAAGAAACCATTTGTTAAGATAAAATTTTCTCCCAGCTGTATTTGATTTTATACTTTCGCTCATCATTTTTCTCGGTTATCTGATATTCTGTTTTTTTGTTTCGGAAAGTGTTTGTTTCAATGTTTTCCTTGTAGAAATTCATAAACCAGATGAAAGCTACCTCTAGCCATAAGTAAAAATATTTCCTCCTGTAATCGGTGGAGAGCAGCCCTATAAGTTTCTATAATATATCTATATTATCTTTATTTATTAGTATTTGTTTGGGTAATTCCTTCCCTGGAAATCCAGAAGCCATAACAATCCCATAAGCTCCCACTTTATTTATTAAGAGATAATCGCCCTCTCTTACCTCTTCTAATGTTCTGTTTTGCCCCAAGAAATCGTTTTGCAGAGCAGTGTTCCCTCTTATATCATAAACCTTTCTTTTTGTTCCTGTTTTCTCCAAGTTTTCAATCTTATGATAAGCATTATAAATTTTTGGTCTTGCAAGTTCTGCAAAACCTGCGTCAACTGAAATTTCCGATTTTTCAGGATTCAGGTTCTTGATATTAGTAATTCTAACTATTAAAGATCCTACATCAGCCATTATGGTCCTTCCAGGTTCTATTTTTAGAATAATTTCTCTCTTGAAAGTTTTGGAGAGTTTGTGCAGCAAAGAGGAATAATATTGCAAAACTTTTTCAAAATCAAAATCCTTCTCTTTTTCAGAAAATTTAACTCCAAAACCTCCACTAAAATTAACATATTCTAAGTCAGGGAATTCAGAAGCAATATAAACCAAAAAGTTTCCAAACTCAAAAAAAGGTTTTGTGTCAATAAGGTTAGATGCCAAATACCCATGAACTCCTGTAATTTTATTGCCAGTTTTTTTTGAGAGATTTTTTATTTTGATAAAATCTTTTTCTTGTATTCCCACATTAGAATCTGAAAAAAAGTTGGTAGCTTCATTTGAATTTATTTTTATCTTTTTATCTATTTTTACCCTTATACCAAAACTTTTATTATTTATTAAAGCACAAAACTTTTCTACCTCCTCTACGGAATCCAGATTTATTTCAATACTTTCTTCTATAAGTTTTTTCATCAGCTCTTTGCTAATTCCTGTAGAAGTAAAAGAAATATCTGAAGAAATAAAACCTGCGTTTTTAGCCAAGTATAATTCGTGTTCTGAATTTATCTGGATTCCTACCCCCTGATCCTTAATTATTTTCAAAACTTCAGGTTGATTATTACACATAGCTGCAAAATAAATTTTGCTTTTTGGATAAGCTGCAGAATTTATAATTTTAGAAAGATTCTCTTTGATCCTTTCAGCTTCATAAATATAAAGAGGTGTTCCAAATTGCTTAGCAATTCTTTTGAAATTTATTGTGGCCATTTAGTATAATAGTGAACATTTATATTATGAACTACTTTTGGGTTGTTGAGGGACTAACACACTTTAATAGGCATAACGATATACTCCACAAGGGCGATTATTTTAGACTTGGATGCAATCCCAATCATAATCACTTCATTCTCATAGTAAATATACAACTATTTTTGAATGAGTAATTTTGTGTTACAACACTTAGCTATCTTGTGGCCTTTTTATTTGATTGAAACTTTTGGTGGTTAATAGTCAACCTAATTTGTAACCGGTAGTTAAACAATCAGACGATTATTTTGAGTAAATAAAGGATTTATCACAAGTAACATTTTAAAACTTAGCAATAAATCTATAATTCCACAGGTTTCTTGTTTCTATATGAAACAAAAAGTATTGCAAATCCTATGATCAGTATCAAAGGAAGTACTCCAATGCTTTGAAGTGCAATCTTCGTATTATTGAGTTCCATAATGCGCCCCATAACGGGCAGAAACATAGCTACAGACACGAACCCTGCTCCACCAAGAAGTGAAAGTCCAAGTGCTCCACTTTTGGGTATATACTCAGATGTAAAACCTAGCATTGTGGGCCAGAAATAACAAACTCCTATTGCAAAGAATATTGCACCTATTATAGCCAGTGCAGGTGAATTGAACAGGCTTAGTGCATAAATACCAATCGCAGAAAAAATGGATGAGAGCAGTAAAACGCCCACAGGATTTATCCGGTGAATCAGATGTCCTGCAAAATAACGTCCCACAGCCATAATACCAGTTATGAGGGCCAGGATGAGCATAGGACTAACTCCAGCATTTGATAATAGAGCATTAACCCATTGGGTTGTAACCAATTCCGTTGAGGAAGTCAGCAACATAAAAGTAAACATGATAGGGAAAATAACACTTTCCTTGTGAATTAATCTTGCTTCCATCAAGGAAATCACGGATACAATACCAATCAAAGCCAGGTACATCCAACCTGCAGGTAATGAAAATACATTGATGGCAAGAAGTATCATCAAAGTCATGGAAATAATAATTGTAAAAGGAGCACCTATTGCATTTAACATTCCTTTATAGGTCACGCCACTAGCTACACGTTCAGTTTCGGGAATTTTTTGTCCAAGAAAGAGAATTCCATAAATAGCCAATGGAATAAAGAGCAGGCCAGCATATATCTGCCAGCTGATATCCATTTTGTCCATCAGAAAATATGCCAGCAGGCTTCCTATTACAATTCCGCCAGGGAACCAAACATGAAATCTGTTCAGCATTTTTGATTTATTCTTTGGATAGAGCGTTGCAACCAAGGGGTTAAAGGCTGCTTCTACACTTCCATTTCCCAATCCGATAAAGACATTGGCCAGGAAGAGCATTTCCTTATTTTTTGCCATAATAAAAATAACAGCACCAATGAGTTGCAAAATAAATGCTGTCCAAACAAGTGTTTTGGTTTTAACAATATCAATGATAAAACCACCTACCACCATGGCGATAGTAAATCCCCAGAAGGCAGGACTAAAAGCCCAACCGATTGCTTCTTTCGACATTCCAAATATTCCCCCGTCTTCGACAGGGCCAAAGATCTCCTCAATTTTTGCCCTCATTGCAAAAGTCAGGGAGGTTACCAAAAGTGCAAAACAACTACCAATAAACAATCTTAATTTGTTATGATTCTGATCCATGATTAAATATTTATGGGTTTAATAAATTATCAATAGGCTTCATATAAAGTTATTTCGGATAGTCTAAATATATGATTTCAATTTAAATTGTACAAAATATATTTAAGAATTTGTGAGGATTTATTATTTATTTGAAAAATTAATTAAGCAGAAATTCAATATACAGTGATTACTCGTTGCTAATCCCTTACACAACGCACAGAAAGTCCAATCCCCTTATTGTAGCTGCCCCTGTATACACCTTTGTAATAGTAATCCAGGCCCCGGTCCCAGGCACTTGCCATCGAGTTCTGAGTAGAGGTCCACCAGCGACTTCCGGTACCAATGAAATTGTAAAGACCATTTCCGCTACGGCCTCCACCCGGAAGGGCAGTAAAACCACTTTCATTGGTTGCCC
>JAGLSB010000015.1 GCA_023135955.1 Bacteroidales bacterium
GTGCACATCTCTGTTTAAAATTCCCGGAGCAGAAGCTTTGATGGTCTCCATATTAGCTTTAAGAACGATTTCGTAGATTTCTTTCTGTCGAGTGTCAAATTTCCCTCCAACAGGTGTTGTACGTGTAATATCGCTTGCATAATGCAATGGTGACTCCGATCCGGCATCTGTAACCATTAAACGTCCTTGCTCAAGCATATTCCTATGATAATGATTATGTAGAGTTTGTCCATCCATACTCAAAATTACAGGAAAAGACACCGGGCCTCCGTTTGCAAGAGAAACCCCCTCAACCATTCCGGCTACTTCTCGTTCCCATGTTCCGGGGAAAGCCATTTTCATTGCTGTTGTATGCATTTTATAAGCAATATCAACTGCAAATTCTATTTCCTTAATTTCATTGTCATCTTTTATTTCCCGAAGAGAAACTACTGCTTTAATAAATTCTTCAGAAATATATTCCTTCACCATATCAACATTACAGGATAAAAGGTCTTTGAGTAAAATGATGTTATCTCCACGATATGGAGGTAAAATATGAATCTTACGACCTTTTTTCATCGCTTCACTAATATCCAAACCTAGATTTTTAAAATTCTTTACTTGCTTTACCCCCACTTCAGATGCCCTGTCAGCAATCTTTTCCTGTTCTCCCATCCATATGATATCATCAATACCAAAATCGTCTCCATAAATTATATCAATGTTATTGTCAATATCACATACTCCAGCAAGTCCGGCAGAATCAAGCCCAAAGAAATATAAAAAATTACTATCCTGTCTGTAGTGATATGTGTTCGCAGGATAATTCATTGAGCTTTCGTTATTCCCGGGGAATAATAAAATTCCATCCTTTAATTTTTGACGCAAAGCTTTACGTCTTTCCTGATAAATTTTAGTTTTAAACATTAATTTCAATTTTATAATAATTAATTGATCTAATTTATTACGATTCTTCAATAACACAAAATTTCTTGTAAGCCTTATGCTGTCTAACACATAAACCAGAAACGCATCATCCTATGAATCAGACAAAAATCATATATCTAAAATTATAAAAAACAAACTGCGAATACGCTTGTTTTTTATAATTATTTTTATATATTCGCACTGTCCCTTCGTTTTATTAACAAAAAATTAACATTCTTATCAACATGCCTTATCGTCGACTTCCAAATACCGACAGCGCAAGATTAAAGGCTTTGAGAATTGCTTTGGATAAGGGGAAAAATTTACCCCCATTTAAACTTGCCTACAGCCAGAGTTCACTTCAGAGGGTGCGAGCCTTACTTCCCGGTTATGAAAATGCTTTAGCAGAGCACAAAAACTCATACCACTTGCAGCTTGAGAAAAGTAAAGACTTTAATAAATCAATGAAAAAAGTCCGACTGTATATTTCTCATTTCATTCAAGTGATAAATATGGCAATTATCCGTGGAGAATTACCGCAGAATACCAGAAATTATTTTCAATTGGGAAAAGACGAAAAGAAATTACCGGTTCTAAGTTCTGAAGAAGATATTGTCAATTGGTCACAAAAGTTAATTTCAGGTGAACAGGATCGAAAAATGAACGGTTTAAGTCCGATAACCAATCCTACTATTGCTGTTGTCAATGTTCAATTCGATAAGTTCTCCGAAGCCCGTATGAATCATCATAATCTAAAAAAAAGGTACTTAAGAGCTCAGGAAAACCTTAATGCTCAAAGGAATGAAGCTGATTTGATTATTCAAAAATTTTGGAATGAAATTGAAGACAAATTCAAAGACTTACCAGAAAATCTAAAACGAGAGAAGGCTTCGGATTATGGTATTATTTATGTTTTCCGAAAGAATGAAATTAGCAACGTGGGTTTGCAGAATGCTTTTCAAACTTCATTTGGGTAAACTGGTTGCTGGCGCCGCCCTGAGCCTGTCGAAGGGTTGCTGGTTACCGGGAAGAATCTCCCTCAATTTATTATATCGTAATTAACAACATCGCATCAGA
>JAGLSB010000150.1 GCA_023135955.1 Bacteroidales bacterium
ATTAATTTTTATTTGTACGGACAACGCGTGCATTGTCCCTACAAATAAAATTCATTTTCCTCAATTCGGCTAAAATCAATAATCAATTTACTAATCTTCCCACAAACGGCATTAAAATAATTCTCCCCTTTTTCTTTACTGGCTTTATGAGGATTCCCAATTCCGGTATCCTTGGTTACTTGGCTCCACTTTCTTTCTGCCCAGGCCCAATTTTCATTCAAGGCTTCAATAGAGAATTTTTTTACCTTTCCTTCACCTGCTTCATTCAAAGGATGAACCATTTCTGGATGTATATGCATCATCAAACTGGTCTCCATTTCGTCGGCATGATCACCTTCATTTTCAAAGAAATCCGGTTTGTTCACAGACTGGTACCAATTACATGTAGCCAAAAGCATATCAGGAAATTTTACACCTAATTCCCGTAATATTTGCCTGAAATCGTTGCCCCCATGACCGTTTAAAATAAGAAATTTATTAATACCACTATTTTTTACCGATTGAATTACATCTTCTAAAATTATCTTTTGTGTGGAAGGGTTCAGGTTTATTGTAAGTTTAATGTCAGACTGACCTGTATTTACACCAAAAGGCAATACGGGTAGCAAGATTGCTTTAGCTCCTGATTTATTTGCTAATTGAACAGAGTTCTGCCCGATAGCTTCGGTTTCATAATTATCGGTTCCATAGGGCAGGTGGTAGTTATGTGCTTCAGTAGCTCCCCAGGGCAGGATGGCAAGCTTAATTTCTTCAGATTGTATATTAGCCCAATAAGATTGCGAAAGGAGTGAGTTTTTCATGTGATAAGTTTATTGAAATAAAATTACTAATTAAAAATTGAATCCTTGATTTTTTTGCATATTTCATCTGTTATAGTTTATTTTAGTTCTCCGCAAGTGCGGTTCAAGGCTCATTTCATTTGGCAAAAAGTTAGATGGAACCGCCCCAATTTATTCTGGGCTTCTTTCTTATGATTTGGTAGTTTTAAATAAAGAATAATATGGCTTTAGATCAATCTGTGAATCAACGTTTTTCTTCACGTACCGGACTTTTACTAAGTGCTCTTGGTATTGCTGTTGGAACTGGTAATATTTGGCGATTCCCTCGTATTGCTGCTCAAAATGGAGGGGATGAAGGAGCCGGGGCACTGATAATAGCCTGGATCACCTTTCTTTTTCTATGGAGCATACCACTTATTATTGCTGAATATTTAATTGGCAAAAGGCACAGATCGGGTGTAGTAAGTGCTTTTGCAAAAGGAATGGGTCAACGCTATGCCTGGATGGGTGCATTTGTTGCTTTTGTGGCTACAGCCATCAGCTTTTTCTATGCTATTATTGTTGGTTGGTCGCTATACTACTTTTTTCAGATGGTGATAAATCCTTTACCTGCAGATTCAACAACTTCTCTTGCCTTGTGGGACAATTTTCAGGAAGGATACCTGCCCTTTATAACTCATTTTCTAGCAGTGGTAGCCGGTATTTTCGCTATTTCGAAAGGTGTAAAATCTATTGAAAAGGTAAATAAGATATTAATCCCTGTTCTTCTTATTATTATTCTCATTGCAGTATTCAGGGCGATAACATTACCAGGAGCAGGTGATGGAATAGCCTATTTATTCCGACCACAATGGAGTCAGTTAAAAGATCCCAATATATGGCTGCAGGCTTTAACTCAAAATGCATGGGATACTGGGGCAGGCTGGGGACTTTTTCTTACTTACGCAGCCTATATGAAAATTGAACACGGAAGTGTGAAAAACGCATTCATTACCGGAATAGGGAATAATATTATTTCTCTTTTAATGGCGATAATGATTTTTGGAACAGTATTTTCAGTAATGCAATCGGGAATGGGCTACAGCGATACTGAAGTTCTGGATGTAATGCGTAATTCTGGTCCGGCAAGTACAGGCCTGACGTTTATATGGATGCCTCAGCTTTTTGGGATGATGAGCTTTGGTAAACCACTTGCAGCATTGTTCTTCCTGGGTTTAGCTTTTGCTGGTTTTTCTTCACTTATCTCGATGTTTGAGTTAACAACCAGAGTATTGGTCGATAAAGGGATTAAACGTAAGAAAGCATTATGGATAGTAGTAGGTACTGCATATGTGCTTGGTATTCCATCGGCAATGAGTCTAGATATTCTTGCAAATCAAGACTTTGTATGGGGACTAGGACTAATAATATCCGGTATTTTTATAGCCCTTCATGCTTTAAAATACGGACTGGATAAATTTAAAACAAGAGATCTATTGTCGGCCAACGACTGGAAATTGGGAAAGTGGTGGAATTATCTTCTAAGGAATTTTATTCCTGTAGGAGGAGTAATTCTATTATTATGGTGGATGTATCTTTCCGCAACCCAATTTGCACCTGAAAATTGGTACAATCCCTTAAATCCCTTCAGTGTTATGACTTGTGTTTTGCAATGGGGTGTGGTGACCAGCTTATTTGTGTTTTATAATCGTTGGTATTCACTTTGAAGATTCTTTTAGAAGGAAGAATAGTAGTAAGCCTTATTTTCGAACTTCTTTTATGAAAAATCTTATATACCTTATGCTGGACAAAAATAAAGCTAGCCCCATTCCAATATATACAATGGCAAGGTATTGATTTGGTATTTTTGAATGGCGAAGTATTTTGCCCATCGCAATCATGACCGGTATAAGTAAATAACTTTTCCAGCTAATAAATGAAAAAATACAGTTCTTTTCCTTCATAGATAATATCCGTCTCAGATTTTTGTCTGTTATTTTCAGAAACCCAAAATGGTGTATCATTAGAGCTAATCCAACACCAATTCCGGCATACTTGTGTGATGTTGAACTAAATTCAGGGAATAGCCAGGAATGTGCTAGAATTATCAGCATTGTTCCTATACTTGCCCAAATAAAACCTGCCGTAAACATTAGTACAGACTTTGACACACCAACATTAGATTTTTTGATATTCTTCATATAGTTTTTTCGTCAGTCCGATCAAACTGAACCGGATTATTTCAGCCATTCTACTGTTACAATTTAATTAGAGAAATTTGTAATCAATGAGAATAATCTTAGATAAAAGATTTTCCAAATTTAATTCAGTTAATATTTAAATCCTAAATTGCGCAAAATTAAATCCCAAATTCAATGAAAAAGATATTTTTCTTCCTTTTCCTAATTAGTTTTCTTTTTGAAAGCAATGCTCAAATTCAAAATCCCAGGAAACTGGAATTTGATTGGAAAACAGACACCCTGATTACAAATATTGATCTTTCAGAAATAACAATGGTTCTGCCAAGGGGCAGATTTCCCAAAATCGATTTCCCAAAATTTATTGATAAAGAAGAAGGATTGACATCATTTTTTGCATTAGAACCTGTGTTATCTGTTGAAATAGATGGTGTTGCTAAAGCCTATCCTTTTAATATGCTTAGCAGTCATGAAATGTCAAATGACACAATAGGAGGAGTACCTATTTTGCCAACTTATTGTCCTCTTTGCAATACAGGTATTGTTTTCGACAGACGATTGGAAATTAATGGAAAAACAGAGGTTTTGGAATTTGAAGTTTCAGGATTGTTAAGGAAAAGTAATATGATAATGTTTGATCGTAATACCGAAACATGGTGGCAGCAACTTATGGGAAATGCAATTGTGGGTGACCTAACAAATAAGGAGCTGGAAATAATCCCTTCTCTGATTATTTCTGTGGAAGATTTTTTTGAAAAATATCCAGATGGACAAATACTTTCAAAGAAAACCGGACATGAAAGGGCAGAAGCAAGTTATGGTAAGAATCATTATGTGAAATATGACAGTTTGGGTCATGATCCATATTCACGCTATTTTAAACCAGAAGATATAGACATGCGATTTCCGGCAATGGAAAGAATAGTAAATTTATATAGCGATGGTGCTTACAAGATTTATCCATTCTCCATACTAAAAGATAAGTCAGTTATTAATGATTGTTTTAATTCAAAATGTATTGTGATTTTTCATGACTTTGGCACAGTGTCAGTCCTTGATAAAAAAGAAATCTCAGAATCGCAAGATATTGGTACTGTAACCATGTTTTCGCCGATTGTTGATGGTAAAAAGCGAACTTTTATTAAGAAAGGAGACAAATTTTTCGACAAAAAAACAAAGTCAACATGGGATTTAACCGGTCTGTGTATTGAAGGAAAATTAAAAGGAAAGCAATTAAATATAGAGCCTTATAGTATTCACTTTGCTTTTGCCTGGCTGGCTTTTAATCCTGAGAGTGTTGTTTATGGGGAGGGAAAGGATTAATAATTGTATTTATGATAGGTTAAGGTTCACTGAAACTACCTTTTTCAGTTAAGTTTTCTAACATAAGAATAAGTGTATTAGTATAGAATTTATATGGTTATACAAATCATAAATTGCTTTAATATTTCATACTTACCTTTAGTTTGCCTTTGAAAAAGCAAAATTAATTAGTAATATTGCCTTTGAAAAGTATCTTTAATGTATGATTATTGCTTATGATTTATATTAAATAGAATGTATTTAGAACGAAGCATAGATAAGGAATTGCATATCTGGAGAGAGGAATCAGATCGAAAACCATTACTTGTCCGAGGAGCAAGACAGGTTGGTAAATCATCATCAATAAAGAAATTTGGAGAGAGTTTTGATTCATTCCTGGAGGTTAACTTTGAGGAGCATAAAAGGGTTCATTCTCTTTTTGAAGGCGATTTGACACCACAGGTTCTGAGTGAGAACTTGTCTATTATGTTTGATTTGGACATTGTACCTGGAAAAACGCTACTCTTTTTTGACGAGATTCAGGCTTGCATTCCGGCCATTTCATCATTGCGGTTTTTTTATGAAAAGATGCCCGGATTACATGTAATTGCGGCTGGTTCATTGTTAGAGTTTGCCCTTGCTGAAATTCCCTCCTTTGGTGTGGGGAGGATTCGCTCCATTTATATGTATCCTTTGTCTTTTGATGAATTCCTTATAGGGACAGGACATTTTAAGCTCTTGAAAAAAAAACGAAAGGCTAATTCACAAGATCTACTTGCAATTCCTATTCATAATAAATTGTTGGATTTGCTTAAAAAATTCCTGATTATTGGTGGAATGCCGGAAGTAGTTGAAAAATATGTAATCCATAATGATTTAAGGGGCTGTCAAAGAGTTCTAGATGATTTGACATCCTCCTTACGAACGGACTTCACAAAATACAAAAATAGAGTACCTTCTTCCAGGATTCATGAAGTTTTTAAATCTATTGTTCGTCAGGCAGGTGGAAAATTTGTATATAAAAAAGCATCTCAAAATTTAAATACAATACAAATAAAGGAAGCCCTCGAATTGTTAATTATGGCTGGACTTGTA